>CAZHCG010000058.1:10711-26755 GCA_964530995.1 uncultured Myxococcales bacterium | reverse complement strand
CACCGACACGGACACGGATGCCGACACGGATGCCGACACCGACACGGACACGGATACCGACACGGATGCCGACACGGATACAGACACCGACACGGACACGGGCAGCGCCAAGTCTCTGTCCGGGTGGTTGGTGCCTTTGTCGGGTGTCTCCAGCAGCGGAACATTTCAATTGAAGGGCGCTGTCTCCCCGTCCTATGCCGGGAGCAGGAGCAGCGGAGGCACCCTGGTGCTGGAGCATCTGGGCTTTGCCGGACAACGAAACTGACAAGGAAAAGGAGAAAATAAAATGAAACGCATCTCATCGACAATCGTAGCTCTGGCGGCCCTGTGCCTGGTCGCCGCTCCTGCCGGGGCGGTGGTGCCGGAAACGCTGACCTACTCGGGTCACTTGGTGGACGACGGTATGCCCTACGAGGGAACCGTCGATCTCACATTCGAGTTGTTCGACGAAGGGGTAGCGGGAAGCCTGCTGTGGGATGAGACCCACACCAGCGTAGAAGTGAGCGACGGGCTGTTTACGGCCGAGCTAGGCTCGCTGGAAAGCATCTCCAGCCTGCTCGACGGCGGCGTCTACTGGCTGCAGGTGACGATCGACACGGAAACCCTGGCGCCGCGGACCCCTTTCAGGTCGGTGCCGTACGCGCTGCGCGCGGGAGACGCCGACACGCTGGAGGGCCAGAGCGCGGACGATATTCAAAACGGCGCTACACCGGGCGGCAACCAGGTCGGCTACGACAACGGCTCGAGCGGCTTGACTTCGACCAACATGCAGGATGTGGTCGACGAGCTGCTGGCGCGCATCGAGGCGCTCGAGAGTGAAAACGAGGCGCAGCAGAGCGCAATCGAAGGCAACACCTCAAACATCTCTACCAACACCTCAAACATCTCGAGCAATGCGAGCGCTATAATCGACAACGAACTCGATATCGGTGGAAACGCGAGCGACATCGTTATCAACACGGGCGACATCACTTCCGCCAAGAGCGCAATCGCTACCAACGAGAGCGACATCGCTACCAACGAGAGCGATATCGAGGATCTCGAAAATCTGACATCCTCGATGAGCACGGTGGGCGACGATTTCTACTTCACCGGCGTCAACTTGAACGTGGTCAACGGAGCGGGCTCCACCGATACCGTCAATAGTGTGGGCAATTTGATCGTCGGTTACGACGAGCCCGCTAGCACCTCGGACAAATCGGGATCGCACAACATCGTTCTCGGCTCCGAGAACAACTACTCGGACTACGGCGGCTTCGTCTCCGGATGGAGAAACGAGATATCAGGCCACTACAGCACGGTGCTGGGAGGTTACCGCAACGACTCATCCGGGCATTACGCCTCGATCCTGGGAGGCATGAACAACACTTCCAGCGGTATCTACTCGACGGTGAGCGGCGGCCTTGCCAACACCTCTTCGGGAACCAGCAGCAGCATTTCGGGAGGCATGGAAAACGAAACAAGCACCGGCAGCTACTACACGTGGATCGGCGGCGGACAGGAAAACGTCGCCTCCGGGGGTTCCGGAGGCTTATCCAGAGGGGCCGGCGGCTCTGTATCAGGCGGACATAAAAACACAGCCAGTGGATATTATTCCTCGGTTACGGGCGGCAATTCCAACGAAGCGACCGGCAAAGCTGCGACTGTGAGCGGCGGCGCAGAACGTACTGCAACCGGGGAGTCTGACTGGAGAGCGGGCAGCCTCTTCGAGGACGATTGACCGCGTAGTCCGTTCAAGCCAACCTTGTTGCCCGGCGGGCGGTGCGCGTGGTACCGGTTTCGCATGTCGCTGCTCGTCCCCGAGCTGATCCGCCGCAAGCGTGACGGCGAGAGCCTCGCCGCGGACGAGATCCGCGCCCTGATTGGCGAGTACACCGCCGGCCGCGTCCCGGACTACCAGCTGGCCGCGCTGATGATGGCGATCGTCTTTCAAGGCCTCGACGCCGGCGAGCTGGCCGCCTGGACCGACGCGATGCTGCGCTCCGGAGAGGTGCTGAGCCACGACGGCGTGGCCGGGGCCAAGGTCGACAAGCACTCGACCGGCGGGGTGGGCGACAAGATATCGCTGTGCCTGGCGCCGGCGGTGGCCTCGCTGGGCGTTCCGGTGCCGATGATCTCGGGCCGCGGCCTGGGCCACACCGGCGGCACGCTCGACAAGCTGGAGGCGATTCCGGGCATGCGCGTCGATCTGCCGGTCGAGCGCGCCCGCTCCCAGCTCGAGGGGATCGGCGTTTTCATGATCGGGCAGACCGCCGAGCTGGCGCCGGCGGATCGCAAGCTCTACGCGCTGCGCGACGTGACCGCCACCGTGGAGTCGATCCCGCTGATCGCCTCGTCGATCATGAGCAAGAAGCTGGCCGAGGGGATCGACGCGCTGGTGCTGGACGTCAAGGTCGGCGCCGGTGCCTTCATGCGCGAGCTGGACGACGCCCGCGCGCTGGCCGAGACGATGATCGGGATCGGGGCGCGGGCCGGGGTGCGCGTCGGCGCGCTGCTGACCGGGATGCAGCGGCCGCTCGGCCTGGCGGTGGGCAACGCGCTGGAGGTCGCCGAGGCGATCGAGGTGTTGCGCGGCGGAGGCCCGGCCGACACCGCCGAGCTGACCCGCGAGCTGGGCGCCGAGATGCTGCTGCTGGGCGGTGCGGTCGGGGAGCGCGACGCCGGGCGCGAGAGGATGCGCCGCGCGCTGGAGGACGGCACCGCGCTGGAGCGCTTCGCGCGGATGGTCGAGCTGCAAGGAGGTGATCCGGGCGTCTGCGAGGACACGGCGCGGCTGCCCTCCGCCCCCCGGGTCGAGACGGCGCTCGCCGGGCGCGGCGGCTGGATTGCGGAGATCCGGCCGCGCGAGGTGGCGCGCGCCGCGCTGGAGGTCGGGGCCGGTCGCCGCGTGGTCGAGGACGAGGTGGACCCGCGCACCGGGGTCGTGCTGCGCGAGAGCGTCGGCGCCCGGGTCGAGCCCGGCCGACCCCTGGCCGACCTGCACTGCGGCGAGCACGACGCACGAGAGGCGCTGGAAATCCTGTCGGCGGCCTTCGTGATCGCCGACGAGCCGCCGCCCGAAGCCCCGCTGATCCTCGACCGCGTCTGACTCAGGGAACCTCCGCGACCACGTTGACGTTCTCGTCCTCCGACCCGCCGCTCTCGTGGAGGTACTCCAGCGCCTGCTCGTCGCCCAGCGCGTGGGCGCGCAGGAAGATCGCCGACCAGCGGGCGATCGTCTCCAGCGCCACCTCCTGGTCGATCTCGGGCGGGGTGCTGTCCGGCGCGGCGCCCGGCGGGTTGTTCACGTCGCACTGCCCGTAGTGGTTGGCGCCGATCACCCCCACGTAGGCCTTGGGCGCGCCGCCGGTGATCGAGTACGCCTCCTGGGTGTCTTCGGGCGGCGCCTTGGAGTCGAGCGTGCCCTGCACGTAGGCGACCGGCAGGCCGTCGGTCTGGATCGAATTCACCATCGTGCCGACGAAGGGCATCGCCAGGTTGGTGCCCCACAGCGCTCCGCCCGCGACCTGCTCGGGGCGGTCGTAGCTCAGCCCCATGCAGCCCGGCGGTTCGCAGACCCCGCGCAGCACGTTGAGCGCGCAGACTCCGCCGTACGAATGGCCGAGCACGACCGCGGTCGAGGTCTCGATCGCGCCGGCCAGCGGCGATCCGTCGTCGCCGTTCTCGGCCGTCATCCGCTCTATCACCTCTTCCACCTGGCTCTGCTCGGCGTACAGGCCCGGCCCGGTGATGCTGACGATGTGGTGGTTGGGCACGACCACGACGAAACCGTAGCGCGCCATCCTGCCGGCAAAACCCGAGTAGTGCTGCTTGTCGACCTCGGCGCCCTGCAGCATCACCGCCAGCGGAAAGGAGTAGCCTTCCTCGCCGAGGTCGGGCGGGTCGGGGTGGTAGACGTCGGCCGGATCGCCGCCCGGTGTGATCTCGATCGCGTAGGACGCAGACTGCTCGAACAGAGGCGCGGCGGGATCGGCCTGCTCGCTGCCGGTGTCAGTCTCCGAATCCGAGGCCGAGTCCGTGTCCCCTCCGTTCGATGTGTCCCCTGTGTCCGTATCGGAGTCCGAGTCCGCGTCGGCGTCCGCTTGCGATCCGGCGTCGCCTCCCGCGCTCGAGCCTCCGCCGCAGGCCGCCGGCAGCGCCAGGGCCAGCAATGACAGTACAGTCGAAATCCCTCTCATCTCGCCTCCTGCTCGCTGCCTCCTTCGCCGTATAGAGTGCATTTTCTCCGCGATGAAGACGGCGTCGATCATTCGGCCTCCTCCAGGCGCAGCTGGGTTTCCAGCCAGCGCTGCTCGGCGTCGTCGAGCGCCGCGGCGATCTCCTGCTGGCGGCGAGTCAGCTCCGGCAGCTCCTCGGGCGCGTCGCTGTAGATTCCCGGCTCGGCCAGCCGCGAGTCGATCTCCTCCTTTTCGGCGTGCAGCCGCTCCAGGCTCCTCTCGGCCTGTTCGACCTCGCGGCGCAGCGGTGCGATCCGGGCGCGCTCCTCGGCCGCCCGCCTGCGCTCCTGCTTGCGGCTGGGGCGCTCCTCGCCGTCCGCCCGTCGAGGGCTCTCACCGCCGCCTTTCCGCTCGCGCCGGCCGCGGCTCTCCAGCAGCCGGGTCCGGTAGTCGGCGAGGTCGCCGAAGAACTCGCCGCAACCGCCGCGCCCCACGACCCAGAGCCGCTCGGCGGTCGACTCGATCAGGTGTCGATCGTGGGAGATCAGCACGATCGCTCCCTCGAACTCGTTGAGCCCCTCGACCAGGGCCTCGCGCGACGAAATGTCCAGGTTGTTGGTCGGCTCGTCGAGCACCAGCAGGTTCGGCTTGCGGGCGGTGGCCAGCGCCAGCGCCAGCCGCGTCCGCTCTCCGCCGGACAGCCCGGAGACCGGAACCTCGGCCCGCTCCTGCTCGAAGCCGAAGCCGCCCAGCCGGGCTCGCAGCTTGTCGATCGGCTCGTCCTCCAGCAAGATCCGCAGCTGCTCCAGAGCGCTGTGGCGCGGGTCGAGCTGCTCGAGCTGGTCCTGGGCGAAGTAGCCGGTGACCAGCTTGCCGGAGCGCACCATCTCGCCCGTGCTCGGCCACAGCTCTCCGGACAGCAGCCTGGCCAGCGTGGTCTTGCCGTTGCCGTTGGCTCCCAAAAGCGCGATCCGATCCTCGGAGTAGATGCTCAGCTCCAGATCGGTCAGCACGTCCGGGCCCGGCTCGTAGCCGACCGCCGCGCCCGCGAGCTTGACCAGCGGCGAGGGGCTCGCCGCGGGACGCGGAAAGCAAAACGCGATCCGCCTCCCCTCGCGCGAGACGCGCACCGGGCTCAGCCGCTCGAGCTTCTTGATCCGGCTCTGCGCCTGCTTGGCCTTGGAGGCCTTGGCCCTGAAGCGATCGACGAAGCGCAGCAGCCGGACGCGCTCGGACTCGCGCCGGCGTCGCAGCTTTCCCTCGCGCTCGCGCCGCTCGGCCAGCGCCCGCTCGAAGTCGTCGTAGGCGCCGCGGTAGGAGCGGATCCGCTCCTCTTCAATGTGCAGGATCCCTTCGACGATCCGGTTGAGCAGCTCGCGGTCGTGGCTGACCACCAGCAGCGTGTGCGGCCAGCGGCGCAGGAAGCTCTCCAGCCACAGCGAGGACTCCAGGTCGAGGTGGTTGGTCGGCTCGTCGAGCAGCAGCAGGTCGGGTTCGGCGAACAGCGCGCCGGCCAGCGCCACGCGCATCCGCCAACCGCCCGAGAGGCGCGAGAGCGGAACGCGCTGCATCCGCTCGTCGAAGCCCAGACCGGCCAGGATCGCGGCGGCCCGCGCCGGAGCGGCGTGCGCGTCGGTCTCCGCCAGCCGGTCGTGGGCCTCGGCGATCCGCGCCGCGTCGCGGGCGCCGGCGGCCTGCTCGAGCAGCTCCTGGCGCTGCCTGTCCGTGGCCAGCACCTCCTCCAGGGGGCTCTGCTCTCCCGACGGCGGACGCTGGGAGACCGTGCCCACCGAGGCCCGCTTGCGCAGAGAGATCGATCCTCCGCTCGGCTCGATCTCGCCCAGGATCAGACGCAGCAGCGTGGTCTTGCCCGAACCGTTGTCGCCCACCAGCCCGAAGCGCGCGCCGTCCGGCACGTGCGCCGAGGCCCCCTCCAGCAGGGTGCGGGTTCCGACGCGGTAGGTGATCTCGTCTACGTGCAGCATCGATCCGGCGAGTGGGTCAGCCTTGCAGGCGTCCGGCGTCGCGGTGGCGGCAGACCGAGCGCCAGCCGCTGTTCGAAAAGTGCTCGGCCAGCCGGCGCGCGAAAGCCACCGAGCGGTGGCGTCCGCCGGTGCAGCCGACCGCCACGGTGATCGAGAGCTTGCCGACCCGCACGAACGACTCCAGCGTGGGGGCCAGCAGCTCCACCATGTTGTGGTGAAAATCGTCGGCTCCCTCGCGCGACATCACGTAGCGGTAGACCTCGTCGTCCTCTCCGGTGCGCGGGCGCAGCTCGGGTACGTAGAACGGGTTGGGCAGAAAGCGCACGTCGAAGACGTAATCGGCGTCCTGCGGCACTCCGTACTTGAAGCCGAAACTGACGAAGCTCAGCCTGACCGCGCGCTCGGGATCGGCTCCGGGCAGGCCGGCCACGATCACCTCGCGCAGGGCCGGGGCGTCCAGGTCCGAGGTGTCGACGATCTGGCCCGCGATCTCGCGGATCGGACGCAGCCGGCGGCGCTCCTCCTCGATCGCCTCCCTCAGCGAGCGCCCCGCCTGGAGCGGATGCGAGCGACGCACCTCGTTGAAACGGTTGATCAGCACGTGCGTCGTCGCGTCGAGATAGAGGATCTCGAAACGGATTCCACTCTCCTCCAATGTGTCGACCGTATCGCGGAAGTCGTCGAACAGCGCGCCGGAGCGGACGTCGCTGGCCACCACGACTCCGCCGCCGCCGACCGCGCTCTGCTGCTTCCACAGATCGAAGAAGGCCGGAATCAGGCTGGGCGGCAGATTGTCCACGCAGTAGCAGCCCAGATCCTCGAAGACGCGCATCGCGGTCGACTTGCCGGCACCGGACAGCCCGGTGATCACCAGCAACGGAACGCCGGCGGTGTACGTTCCCTCCGGCCGCGGTTCAGACGCGCCGTCCGTTTTCGTCCGTCCGCGAGCCCGCGTCCCGGGCGGAGCGCTGCGCCGCCCGCTCACGGCACGTCCTCCACCCAGACGATGTTCTTGTCGTACGGTCCGCCCCGCAGCGCCTCGTGCAGCTCGCGGTCGGCCGTGACCAGCGGGCTGGCGGTGCGGATCGCCATCGCCAAGTAGATGCTGTCGTAGAAATCCAGCTCCAGATCGTCGCCCACCTCGAAGGCCAGGTCCAGCAGGTTGGTGCACCGCTCGATCCGCAGCGGGATCGCGTGCAGGCCGGCCAGGATGTCGCGCGCCTCATTGTCCGAGATCTCGCCGAGGCGGATCTTCTTGGAGAGCAGCGCGCCGAACTCGATCACGGCCAGGTCCGGAGCCAGCAGCTCGTGCTCGCCCTCCAGCAGCCGCCCCGCCGCAGCGGAGCGCGACTCGGGCACGAACCACTTGATCGCCACGCTGGCGCCGACGACGTAGCGGCTCATCGCCCGCGATCCTCGGCGAGCAGCAGCTCGCTGTCGGTGTGCTCGCGTCCGGACAGGTTGGCTCGGATGCCCGCCGCGATCGACGCCGCGTCGCTCTCGCGCTGCAGGGCGCGCTCCACGATCGCGGCCACCTCCTCGCCGATCTCTCTGCCGTTGCGCCGCGCCCTGGCGGAGAGCCGCTCCAGAGCCCCGGCGCCGAGCACGTCCAAGGAGATTCGATTCATCTAGCACCTCGCTGTCGCTGCCCATGTTGTACACGGGCCACCGGGAGGCGCGCAACGATCGGTGACCTTCAGAAGTCGATTCCGGCCGCGACCACCGGACCGTGGCCGAAGGCTCCCGCGGAGTTCCAGATCAGGGCGTAGCGCACATCGAAGTGGAGGCGGATCGAGGATTGCCTCAGGATCTCGAGGCCGAAGACCGGGAAGACCTCGTATCCCATCGGCGCGTCGTTGCACTTGTCTTCGTCGCCGAAGCTGTCGATTTCGCAGTCCGGGCGCACGCGCTCGCCGAAGTGCACGCCCACGCCGGCGCCGATGTACGGAGAGATCGGAGTGTGCGACAGGTAGTAGGCGGCGCCCAGGTCGATCAGCGCGTGCAGGGAGCTGTTGTTGCTGTCGGCGCTCAGGCCCAAGCCGGCGTTGGCGAAGACCATCACGTCGGCGATCTCGAGCCGCGCGTCGAAGGCGACGAAGGTGTAGTGATCCAGGTTCTCGCCGACGCCGAACCCCTGGCCGAGCATCACGCCGAAGTTGCGCTCCAGCCTGTAGCGCTGCGGCAGCTTCTCGGTCTCGGCGCGGGTGGCGTTGTCCAGGTTGCGCGTCTCTTCGATCGTCTCGCCCCTGGCCAGCGCCAGCGAGATGCGCTCCAGCACGATCACCAGGTCGTCCTCGGTGCGCGCCTCGGCGCTGCGGCTCTTGACCTCGAGCCCGTCTCCGTCGCGCAGGGTCACCGCCACGCGCATCCGGGAGCCGAGCCGCACCAGCTTGCCCTCGACCATGTAGTCGCAGTCGAGCTCGGCAACAAGCGCCAGCTTCTCCTTCAACGATTTCGGCGCGGCCGCGGGGTTCGGCTCCGGAGGCCGGGCCGGGGGCGCGGGAGGGGGCGAAGCCGTCGTCGCTCCCGGGGGCCGGGCGTGGCTGACCACGCGCTCTTCGCCGCTCGGTCGCGGAGGCCGCTCGTAGGGAGTCGGCGGCATCTCTGCTCGCGCTCCAGGCGCGGGCGGCTGCTCCGGCGGCGCGGGCGGCTGAGCTTGCGGCGCCGCAGCTCGATCCTCGGCCGCGGCCTCTCTCCAGTCCACCACGCGAAAACCGCGGCTGCGCAGCTCGGCGGTCAGCACCTCGCTGGCGGCAGCCGCCGTGGCCGGAGAGACGTTGACCGGCTCGAAGGGAAAGACCGCGAGCCGGGCGTCGGTTCCCACCTCGCCGGTTCTTGTCTTGGCTTCATTGCCGTCGGCGAGAGCGAGCCCGGTCGCCAGAGCGGCCGCCAGCCCGATCGCGATTGCAACTTCGAGACGCTGTCGCATCATGACCTCCCCTGTCGATTCCCTGTTCCGCGCCGCCGATGGCGCTGCGAGCCGTCCAACCTGAACGCGAACATGAGATGCAAACGCGATGCCTATTTTTCCCCAGCTGCCCCGCAGAGTGCGCTCGAGCAGAAAAACGACGCTATTTGATGGTATTGCAAGACGCGCGAGCGGGTTGGGCGATATCCTCGCCGCGGTCCCGGCCGTATCCGGAAGGCGACGAACCGGATCTTTTCGTCACACTTCGTGGGACGACTTCACTCGGTCAGAAACGAGGGGCCAGATCCTCGCCGGCGATGATACGCTTCAGGTTGCGCGCGTCGTCCAGTGCCCGCTCGGTGCCGAACACGCAGATGGTGCTCTCGAAGCGCTCCGCCGTCTCGGCGATCCGCTCCAGGTCGTAGAGCCCCATCCGCGATCCGAACGCCGCCATCGGACCCAGCCGCAGGTAGGCCAGCGGGCCGGGGGGCGGCTCGTCGCGCAGCGGATCCACGGCGAGCACCAGCTCGTGCCGCTCGGCCAGCGCGGCGGCGCGCTCCGGCTCCCAAGGTCCGTGCGGCTCCCAGACCAGCGCCTTGCCGTCGCGATCGACGGCGCCGACGAAGGCGGCGAAGCGATCCACCGCGATCGCGGCCGGCGTCAGCTCGGGAGGGGTCACGATCACCAGCGCCTCCGCCTCGAGCGCGCCGGCGAAATCCAGGCAGCGTTTCCACAGGGCCAGGTTCTCGTCGTTGAGCCGGAAGCGGCCGTACGCCTCCGGGTCTCCCTCCAGCGGGGCGCCGGGAGGGGGTCGATCGTGCAAGAAGCGGCTCGCCGGAGCGCAGAAGGACAGCCCCTCGGGGGCGCGGCGGCGCCAGCGCCGCGCCGTGGAGGCGGCCGGCGGGAGCTCGCGGCCCTCGCTCAGCTCGACGACGTCCACCGCGCGCTGCACTCGCTCGCGCGAGATCGGATAACCGATCGTTCCCACCAGCGTCGCGCCGCTCACGGGAACCCCACGCCGGCTATCTCGGCTCCGCAAGACGGGCAGCGGCCGTCGCGGGTGCGCAGCTCGCGAACCATGTATCCGCTGCGGTCGACGACCACCTCTCCGCAGCCCGGGCAGCGCGTCTTCTCGCCGTCGTGTCCGGGCGAGTTGCCGATGTAGACGTACTTCAGCCCGGCTTCGACGCCGATCCGGCGGGTCCGCTCCAGCGTCTCGATCGGGGTCGGCCTGCGATCGGACCAGTGGTAGGCCGGGTGGAAGCGCGAGACGTGCCAGGGGATCTCGGGGTCGATTCCGGCGACGAACCCGGCGATGCTCGCCAGCTGCTCGTCGTCGTCGTTGAAGCCCGGGATCACCAGCGTGGTCACCTCGAGCCAGACTCCGGCCTCGTGGAAGCTCTCGATCGCGCGCAGCACCGCCTCCAGGCTGCCGCCCAACACGTCCCGGTAGCCGTCGGCATCGAAGCACTTGAGATCCACGTTGGCGGCCGCCAGGAAACCGGACAGCTCGCGGCCCGGAACCGCGTTGACCTGGCCGTTGGTGACGAACACGACCTCGATGCCCTCGGGGCGGGCCAGCCGTCCCACGTCGCGGGCCAGCTCGAAGGAGAGCACCGGCTCGGAGTAGGTGAAAGCGATCGATTCACAGCGGTTGTCGATCGCGGCGTTCACGATCTCCTCCGGCGAGTGCTCGGTCGCCGTCCGGCCCAGGCTGGGCGTGTCGCGCAGGCACTGGGAGAGCCCGTGGTTCTGGCAGAAGGGGCAGGCCAGGTTGCAGCCGGCCGAGGCGACGGAGAAGGTGCGCGTTCCGGGGCGGTAGTGGGCCAGCGGCTTTTTCTCGATCGGATCGACGGCGGCCGCGGCCAGCAGCCCGTACGTTTCGGCCACGAGGCTCCCGCCCCGGTTGCGCCGGGTCAGGCAGTCGCCGCGCTCGCCCGGAAGGATCACGCACTCGTGCGGGCAGAGACGGCAGCGCACCGCGTCCTTGGCCAGTCGATCGAAATGGGCCGCCGGGTGGGGCATGCCCCTCACTCCTTTCCGCCCGCCGCGAGCGCGTCCAGCACAGCCCGCTCGAGCTTCTCCTCGTCTCCGGGCACGTAGCCCTCGTGGGTCCAGACGATTCTCTGGTCGCGTCCGATCAGCAGGCTGTAGGGCGCGGCCCGCCTGGGGTTGAACTGGGCGGTGACCCGCGACTCCTCGTCGAGCAGAACCGGGTAGGTGAAGCGGCGCTGCTTGGCGAAGGTCCGCGCGTCTCCGCGCGTCTCGGGCTCGTCCATCGAAATGGAAAAGATGGTCAGCCCGTCGTCGGAATGGGCCTCGTGGAGCCTCTGGAGCTCGACCATCTCCTTTTTGCACGGCTCGCACCAGGTGGCCCAGAACGAGAGCAGGATCACCCGCTGGCCGAGGTGCTCGCCCAGGGTGTGGGTGCGGCCGTCCACGTCGTCCAGCGCGAAGTCGGAGATCTGCCCGCCGGAGGACGGCTCGTTCCGGGCCGCGCTCGCGTCGCTCGTCCCGCTGGCGGGCAAGGCCGCTTTGCAGCCCGCGAGCGAGGCCGTGACAATCGTCGCGACCAACAATGGATTCATCCACTTGTGACACGACATGATCTTCCCTGAAAATCTCGCATATGCAGTCTGATCGTCTTCCGTCTCGGTCGGGCCACGGGGACCAACCGTCAACGACGTGATAGCACACGGCGGGCAGGCCGCCAATCGCCGCGCCGCTCACGGAATCGAATCAGACAGGAATTACTATGGGTTAGTTCAGTAGTGTGCCACGAGAAAGGTGTTGACCCCCAAAGCGTGTTCGGCCACAATAGCGGCCTTGGTTTCGTCGGGATGTGAGTTGTTTTGATGACCGTGAAGGCGGGCATTGTTTGCGGGGAATGCGATCGACTGAATTCTCTGGAGAGCTCCGAGTGCGAGCAATGCGGAAACGCTCTGGAGCTCAGTCGGCTCGTCGCGCAGGAGGAAGGGGCGCCCGGAGAATCGGAGTCGGATCAGGGAGAGCCCGCCGGCGAAGAGAGTGGTGAGACGTCGCCCTCGGCGGCACAACAAGGAGCAGAGGAAGACCCCATGGAGCAGGCACGTCATTACATCTGCCAGTCGTGCTACAGCCCGGTGCCGACAGGCCACAAGTTCTGCGGCAAGTGCGGCACTCCGGTTCCCGAGGAGGAGCTGAGCAAGGCCGATCCGAACTACTTCGGAGACATGCAGACGCCGGGCAAGGCCAAGCTGATTCTGATCAAGGGTGAGGGGATGGACGGCATCTCCTACCACCTCAACTCCAACGAGCACGTGGCCGGTCGCGTCGAGGGCCCGATCCTGTTCACCGACGACAAGTGGCTGTCGCCCAAGCACGCCAACTTCGTCTACCAGGACGGCCAGCTCAAGGTGCGCGACGAGAACAGCGTCAACGGCGTGTTCGTCGGGCTGGGAGGCTCCGCCAAGATCGAGCCCGGGGCGACGTTCATGGCCGGCGAGCAGGTCTTCCGCGTCGAGGAGTTCCCCGCGTTCGATGACGAACCCGAAAGCGACGGGACCTACTTCTTCTGCAGCCCGCGCCCGGAGGCCAGCTTCCGCGTGGTCCAGGTGCTCGAGGGCGGCGGAGACGGGATGGTGGTCTGCGCGACGGAGGGCAACGTCACGATCGGCAGGGAAGGCTGCGACATGAACTTCCCCAACGATCCGTACATCTCGGGCAACCACTGCAAGGTCGAGCTGTCCGGCGGCTCGCTGACGCTGAGCGACACGGAGAGCAAGAACGGCACCTACATCAAGGTGGAGGGCGAGCGCGACCTGTCCCACGGAGAATACATCTTCCTCGGCCGCCAGTTGCTGAGGGTCGAGATCACGACGTGAAGGAGGTCCCAAAGTGATAGTCTGCCCGACTTGCGGAAAAGAGAACCAGGACCATTACAAGTTCTGCTTGGGCTGTGGATCGGATCTCCCGCGTCCAGGGGACGACTCCAAGCCGATGGCGTCGACCACGCCCCCGGCCGGAGTCCCCGCGATCGGAGGCCAGGGACAGGCGGCCACGCCGCCGACACAGGAGCAGCCCGCGCAAGCGGAGCCGGAGCCGCAGCCGGAGCCGCAGGCTCAGCCGGAGCCGCAGGCCCAGCCGGAGCCGCAGCCCCAGGCCCAGCCCGAGCCGCAGCCCCAGGCCCAGCCCGAGCCGCAGCCCCAGCGCGAGCCCCAGGCGACCACTCCGCCCGAGCAGCCCGAGGCCGGGGCGGCCCCCGAGACGGACAGCGTGCAGTGCACCAACTGCGGCGCGATGATCCCTCCCGGGTTCGCCTTCTGCGGCGCGTGCGGCGGGCCGGCGCCCGGGGCCGAGCCGGTCTCCGCGCCGGCCGGAACCTTTGCCGCCGATTCCGCGAGGCTGGTGCTGATCCAGCCCGACGGCACCGAGGGCGGAACCGTCGAGGTCCCCACCTCGGAGGTCGCGGTCGGCCGCGAGTCGGGAGGCTTCTTCGCCAACGACGCCTACCTCTCGCCGCGGCACGCCGTGTTCAAGTCCACCGGCGAGGCCGTGGAGGTGCGCGACGAGGACAGCCTCAACGGCGTGTTCGTCAAGATCCGCCCCAACGAGCCCAAGGAGATCCAGTCCGGGACCATCTTCCGCATGGGCCAGGAGCTGGTGCTGTTCGAGGCGATCGACCGCGGCTCGCCCGCGGCCGACGGCACCGAGCGGATGGGCTCTCCGACCGAGGGCCTCTGGGGTCGGCTCTCCCTGATCGTGGCCAAGGGCCGGCTGGGCAACGCCTTTCCGGTGGGCGGCGAGGGGGTGATCCTCGGCCGCGAGCGGGGCAACATCCTCTTTCCCGAGGACGGCTACGTCTCCGGCATCCACGCCCGCGTGCACATGGACGGCGACAAGTTCTTCCTCACCGACCTGGGCAGCTCCAACGGCTCCTTCGTCAAGATGCCCGAGACCTGCACGGTGGCCGGCGGCGACTTCCTGCTGATGGGCGCCCAGCTGTTCCGCATCGATCTGTAGCGGTCTCGAGTCAGAATCCGGGCGGGCGCCGACCGACGAAGCGCACCTCGGGCGCCAGCTCCACGCCGAAGCGCTCGCGGACCGCGCGGGACATGCGGCTCGTCAGCTCCAGCACCTCGCGGGCCGAGGCCCGGCCGCGGTTGATCACGATGTTGGCGTGCCGCTCGAAGACCGCGGCGTCTCCGACCGACATCCGCTTGGCGCCGACCGCGTCGAGCAGGGCGCCGGCGGCCCGTCGCCTGCCGCCCGGCTCGACCGCCGGAGGATTGCGGAAATAGGATCCCGCGGTGGCGATCTCGCGCGCCGGGTGTCGTTCCCCGCGCAGCCGGCGAAGGGACTCGGCCGACTCGCGCAGCCGGGTGCGATCTCCGGGCTCGACCGCGAGCACCGCCCGGGTCAGGATCGCGCCGCGGCGGGCCAGCGACGAGACGCGGTAGTCGAAGCCGAACCAGCTCGGGTCCGCCACGCGACGCGGCGCGCCGTCCTTCTCGACCACCTCGGCACAGAGCAGCCGCTCGCCCAGCGACTCGCCGAAGCAGCCGGCATTGCCCGCGATCGCGCCGCCCACGGTGCCCGGCAGCCCGGCGACGAACTCCAGTCCGGCCAGCCCCTCCTCGACCAACAGCTCGATCAGCTCCGCGGTGGGCACCGCCGCTCCGACCGCGACCGAGCGCCGGTCCGGCGCCGGCTCGATTCCGGCCAGCTCGGGTTTCAGCGCCAGCCCGTCGAAGCCGTCGTCGCTGACCAGCAGGTTGGTGCCTCCGCCCAGCACCAGCAGATCGCTTGCGCAGCGCCGCGCCGCCCGCACGCAGGCCGAGAGGGACCCGGCGTCGCGCGGCGCCGCCAGCAGGCGGGCCGGTCCGCCGATGCGCAGCGACGTGTGTCGCGACAGCGGCTCTTCCTCGCAAAGCTCGCTCGCGGCGGAGGCCAGCTCCCGGCGCAGATCGGTCAACGGGATCAGCTCTCCTCGTCGAGGCAGGCGATCAGCTCGTCGTTGCAGTTCTCGAGCGCGCAGAGTAACAGGTCGGTCATCTCCTGCCCCAGGCAGTCGGCCTGGAACAGGCACCAGCCCAGGTCCCACATCTCGCCGTAGGCGTCGCCCGAGGTGTGGGCGGCGCAGCCCATCAGCGTGCTCCAGCTGTCCTCGCCGGCCCCGGCCAGGCACATGAAGGCTTCGGGACACTGCATCGGCTCTTCGGGCCAGGTGTTGGTGTCGGAATCCGAGTCGGAGTCGCTGTCGGCGTCGACGTCCGAACCGGTGTCGGCATCGACATCGGAATCGGTGTCGGTGTCGGCGTCGGAATCCGCGTCGCTGTCGCTGTCCGTGTCGACGTCGGAATCCACGTCGCAGTCAGCGCCCGCGTCGTCGGCCGGGCACTCGCAGTCGGTGGACCAGTCGTTCTGCTGCGGCGGCGACGATCTCCACGCTTCGGGCACGCCGTCGCAGGACAGGACCAGCACCGCCAGCAGCAGCGAAGCGGCGCGAACGGATCGACAGAAAAAGCGCGTCTTGGACATCTCGGGCAAGGCTCCTTTCAGATCCAACAGTTTACCACACCAGCTCGTACAGCGTCGCGCGGCGCTTGACAACGCCCGGGCCGGACGGCTATATCCCACAACTCGGCCCGGCGGGCCAGATCTTTCACAACTGGAGGAGTGGCCGAGTGGTCGAAGGCGGCGGTTTTGAAAACCGTTGAGTCGCGAGGCTCCCGGGGTTCGAATCCCTGCTCCTCCGCCGGCTCTGGCCTCGACCTATGATCAGACCTCAGGGGAGGTGGCCGAGCTGGTTGAAGGCGCGCGCCTGCTAAGCGCGTATACCGAAAGGTATCGAGGGTTCGAATCCCTCCCTCTCCGCCGGCCGCTCCGAAAGAAAAGACCGGGCTGCGCCTGTAGCTCAGCTGGATAGAGCATCGGTCTACGGAACCGAGGGTCGGGCGTTCGAATCGCTCCAGGCGCGCCAAGCAGCCCTCTGGACTTTCCCGTCCGGAGGGCT
>CAZHCG010000058.1:0-10611 GCA_964530995.1 uncultured Myxococcales bacterium | reverse complement strand
CGTGTTGCCTCGGGTTCTCCGGGTCGAATCGCTCCAGGCGCGCCAAGCAGCCCTCTGGACTTTCCCGTCCGGAGGGCTTTTTTTGCTCGGGCGATTCAGCCCGTTGACCGTTCCGTGTTGCCTCGGGTTCTCCGGGTCGAATCGCTCCAGGCGCGCCAAGCAGCCCTCCGAAGCCTCGGCGCTTTTGATCGGACAGTGCTGCTGGTAAGCTGGATCGCGTGGTGATTCCGTTGTTCCTTCCGGCGGGGTTGTCGACGACAGGGAGCGGTGCCATGACCAGAACGCCCAGAGCCCTCGCGTTAGCGGCGCTGGCCGTGATGATTCCTGCTACGGCGAGCGCTGCTGCCGGAGGCGAAAGCGGCGAGCTGGGCCTGGTGGCCGCCATTGGTCTGGCGATCGTGGTGGCCAGCGTGCTGATGGTCGTCTTCAACGCGCTGCGCCTGCCGGCCCTGCTGGCCTACATCGTCGCCGGTCTGTTGCTGGCCACCGTGGCCGGCCCGATGCTCGGCGAGTCGATCCACCTGATGGAGCACATCTCCCATCTCGGCTTGGTCTTCTTGCTGTTCATCATTGGCCTCGAGATGGATCTCGGCGGCATCGTCCGCCTCGGCTTCAGGACCGCAATAGCCGTGCTGCTTCAGACTCCGATCGCAATTGCCGCGGTGTTGGGCGTCCAGTTCGGCTTCGCTTCTTTGGGGCTGCGGGTACCGGGCCTCGGTGGTGAGCCCTCCAGCTTCTTCTTCTTTGCCGTGGCGTGCGCCCTGGGCAGCACAGCCGTGGTGGTGAAGCTCTTGGGCGACAAGTTCGACCTGGACTCCAAGGCGGGGCGGATCACGGTGTTGACCCTGATTGCCCAGGACATCTGGGCCGTGCTGGCGCTATCGTACGTGGCGTCGACCGCTGGAGATGGCGCCAGCGGCAACCTTTTGCTGATGCTGGGCGGCGGCGCTGCGTCCGCGGTGGCGATGGTGCTGTTTTCGCGCTACCTGCTGTCGCGGGTGATGGCGAGCCTCGCCAAGGCCCCCGACCTGCTCGCGCTGGTATCACTGGGCTGGTGCTTCCTCTGCGCACAGACGCTGAGCCTGTGCGGGCTGTCGGCCGAGATGGGGGCCTTGATCGCCGGGCTCACGGTCGGCGCGCTGCCCCACCACGTGGAGATTCTGGCCAAGGTCTCCAGCCTGCGCGACTTTTTCATGGCGCTGTTCTTCGTGGCCCTGGGCATGACGCTGCCCGTGCCGAGCCTGGCGGTGATGGGCGAAGCGCTCGCGCTGGTGGGAATCGCGGTGCTGGTGCGCATGCTGCTGTTCACTCCCACGTTGTTGTTCTCCCGCCTGGGGCCGATCGTGTCTCTCACACCGCCGATCAACCTGGCACAGATCAGCGAGTTCTCTTTGCTGCTCGTTCCGCTGGGCATCGCCAGCGGCGCCTTGAGCAGCGAGCAGGGGGCGGTGATCTCATACGGGCTGATGCTCTCGGTGGTGGTCAGCAGCTTTGCCATCGCCCACAACTATCGGCTTGCCCGGATCCTTGGCCGGTTGCTCCCGGCCTCGGCCGCGCAAGATACCGCCATGATCGAGACGCCCGCGGACTCCGCCGCCGAGTCCGACCACGCTCGTGCCGCCGAGATCGTGATGTTCGGGTTCTTCGTCAATGCAGAGGCGTTCGCACGCGAGCTGCAACGCACCAACCCCGAGCTGGTGGCGCGCACCCTCGTGATCGACTACAACCTGCAACATCACAGGCGGATCCGAGCGCTGGGCTTTCGCGTCGCCTACGGAGACATTGCCAACCCCGAGACCTTGCGGCACCACGGGATTGCCCGGGCCAAGGTGGTGCTCTCGACGGTCAGCGACGCGTTCCTGCGTGGCACCTCGAACCGGAACCTGCTCGAACAGGTCCGAAGTCTGAACCCGCGGGCGCGCTTCATTGCCACCGCCGACGACGAGGAGAGCCACGCGGCATTGCAAGCCCTTGGTACGTTCCGCACCATCACCCCTCCGACTCAGGTTGCGCCCGTCTACGTGCAGGCGCTGCTCGAAGGCCTGACCGCCGCCAGCGAGGGCACCGACCGCCGAGCCGAGGGCGGCCAGGGCGAACCTCGACCAACATCATAGGAGAATTGGCTCCCCCAAAAACCACTCGGACCAACCTGCTCCTGCTCTCGGGTCGCTCGCGCGGAAATTTTCATCGCACGTCTTTCGCACGCCAAGTGTTTTTCCCGCCAACCCGATCCCAACCTCGGTGTTGAACCTGGAGCGGGTTTGGACGAAAATGCCACAAGATCCCATGCTAGCTTCGGATTCGCCGCAAGGCCGTCCGACGTTCCCGAGGAGGTTTGGTGCATGAGTTGTTTCGAGCTGATCCGTCGATCGGTACCACTCGCGCTGGCGGCCTCGCTGCTCGCCTCGGCGTGCTACACGCTCAAGGCCGAGAAGGGAAAAAAGGAATCCGCCTCGCGGCAGGCGTCCACCGAGCTGCACGGAACCATCTACGACTACGTCGAAGAGACGCTCTACACCTACCCGGAACGCGCCACGCTGGCCGGCATGCACGTCTACGAGCTGCCCAACGGAGAGAAGGTGGGTCTCGACCGCGAGCTTCCGAACTACTCCGCCGAACTGGTCGCGGCCCGCGTGGAGAAGCTCGAGTCGTACCTGGAGCGACTGGACGCAAAGGCGCCGGCTGCGGCGCTCAGTGCCAACGACCGGGCGGACCGCAAGCTGCTGGTCGACGGGATCGAGGCCGAGCTGCAACTCTTCCGCGAGCTGGAATCCCACACCGACAACCCGCTGGTCCACGTCCTGTCCCTGGCCCGCGCGATTCACGGTCCGCTCGCCCTGGAGTACGCCTCGGAGGAGAAGCGCCTCTCGGATCTGCTGGGACGGTTGAACTGGATCCCGGCCTACGTCGAGCGCGCGATCAAGACCGTGACCAAGAGCTCCGACGTCCTGACCGAGGCGGCCGCGGAGATCAACGCAGTCACCCTGGCCATGGTGCGATCTGAGCTGGCCTCGCGCGTGAAGAAGAAAGACGAGCTGGCGGCCGGCTACGACGGGATGAAGAAGCCGGTGCTGGACGCTCTGGAGAAGCTGCAGGCCTTCCTCGAAAAAGACCTCCCGAAGCGACCCAAGAGGACGTGGCGTCTCGGGCGCGATCGCTACGTCGAGCTGTGCGAGACCGCCTTGCACGCCAGCTTCGATCCCGACGAGCTGGAAAGCGCGGTCGAGCGCGAGATCGACCGGCTGCGTCGCGAGATGTTCCGTTTGGCAAAGCCCTTCTACTGCGAGCACAACGAGGAGGATCGGGACGTCTGCGGCCCGACGCCGGCCGAGATCGCGGCCGCGAAGAAGGCAGAGGAGGAGCGCCGCAAAAAAGAGCAGGAGGAGCGGGCTCGCGCAGAGGAGGAGCGCCGCAAAAAAGAGCAGGAGGAGCGCAAGGAAAAAGAGAAAGAGAAAGAGAAAATAGACAACCCCTACGAGACTCCCTCGAAAGAGGATGAGAAGAAGGACGAGAAAGAAGGGGTCGTCAATCCCTACGCTCTGCGCATCGCGCCAGACTCGATCGGTGCGGCCGGAGCCAAGCTGGCCGGCGACGAAGATCAGGACGAGGAGGATGTCGAGACCGAAAAGGCCGCGGCGCCGGAAGACGGCGGGGACGAAGAGGCTGACGACGCGGTCGTCGAGCGGGTGGTCGCCTTTGCGCTGGAACGGCTCGGACGGGAAAAGCCAATCGATCCGGCCGAAATCGTGGACGAGCTCGAGAGCCGCTTCCAATCCCTGCCGGAGCAGGCCGAGCGGCGGGGCGTTCTGGCGGGCTGCGATCTCGAACGGCTGCGATCCGAGAAGATGCCCGACTTCCTGGCGGCGCTCGGGCTCGACGCCGAGCTCGTCCCGCCGCCGGTCTTCCAGCCCGAGCAGGGAGCGACCGCTTACCTGATCGCCGAGCCTCCGATCGCGGGGCCGGCGCTCGACGTGCTGGCCTCCCAGCTCGGCGCGCCGGGCAAGCACGAGGCGCTGCGACGCGCGCTGGAGACAGAGCCTCAGACGCGGCGCGCGATCCGCCTGCTGGCCGGCGATCCGACCTTCGTCGAGGGCTGGGGTCTGTACTCGGCGCTGAGCCTGGCGCGCGCGGCCGAGGGCAAGGAGGCGTGGAAGAGGGAGCTGCTGGCCCTGGCGGAGGTGCTGCGCGCCGCGGTCGGTCTGTGCGTCGAGGTCCGGCTGCACGCGGGCGACGCCGGCGTGGAGGAGGCGGCGGCGCGGCTGGAGAAGCGGGCCTGGCTGTCCGCGGACGAGGCCGACAGGATCGTCCTGCTGGTCCGCACCTCGCCCGGAAGGCTGACCGCGCCGTACCTCGGCTACCGCTGTTGGAGCTCCTTGCGAGAAAAAACCGAAGAGGAAAGCGAGGACTTCGACCAGGCGGAATTCCACCAGCTCGCGCTCTCGTTCGGGCCGGTTCCGATCGGGATGCTCCCCGAGCTGCTCGCCGCGGAGGATCCCGGCGCACCGCCGAGCGACGCGCCAGAGCCCGAAAGCGACGAGCAGGAGGAGAAGAGCACCTTTTCCATCCTGGACATCTTCTAGGCCGG
The DNA here is from genome assembly GCA_964530995.1 of uncultured Myxococcales bacterium. GTDB lineage: Bacteria > Myxococcota_A > Polyangia > JAAYKL01 > JAAYKL01 > CAZHCG01. The sequence continues at coordinate 6,026 of CAZHCG010000058.1, read as the reverse complement.
CGAAGGCACTCCGTCACTCGAGCCGCGATGAGCTTCGATCCCAATCGAGCAACAGAGCTGTCGGGCGGGCGTGCCGCGCTCCTGCCGGCGCTCGTCCTGCTCACGGCATGCTGCGAGTGCAGCTGCGAAAGAGAACCCGACCGGGAGCGGTCCGAGCCGGAATCCGCCGCGGACGACCCCGCCGCGGACGCCGGCGAATCCGTGGATCCCCCGGGCCCGAGCTGCGCGCAGCGGATCGACGCGCTGGCCCACGCCTGGCCGCCTCCCTCGCTGGAGGCGCACTTCGAGGTGCTGCCGGAAACGTCCATTCGCACAAAGGCGGCTCCGTATCTCTTCCTCGAGCGACCCGAGCCCGCGCCGGACGACTCCGAGGCCGCTCGGATCCGCCGCGCGCTGATCGAGGAGCGGTTCCCGAAACGCGCGCTGCGACGGCTCGTTAGGAAATGCCGCGACGATCGCGAGCTGCTGCGTCGGGTCGTGCTCTGCAGCGGTTACCTCTATGCCGAGCGGCCGGCGCTGGCCCGCGCGTTGGTGGCGCTTATCGACCTGGACAACCTGTTCGACCGAGACGAGATCTTCGTGCACGAGCGAGGCGAGCTGCGACGCCTGAGGCGGCGGGGGGAAGACTATGTCGACGCCGAGGGCGCTCGCCAGAGCATCGTGCTGGGCGACCGGGTCGCCGCCGATCCGGCCCGGCTCGAGGATCCTCTTCATCTGGACCTGGGCGCCGTGCGTCGCGAGACCGGCGCGCAACGGGTCGTTCCGCTGCGCTTCGAGCCCGGTCGCGCCGGGGCGCGGCTCGTGTTTCCCGGCGGGTACGAGGCCGAGGCCCTGATCGAGGCCGACGGCCCGCGCACGAAGGTCGCCTGTATCTCCGGCCCGCAGCGGCGATTGGAGTCCGCCCGCCGCGACGCCCGCCGCTTCTGGCGCTGGATCGATCGGATCGGCGACGCCGCCGAGTCGATGGTCGAGGATCGCCCCGGCTTCGACGAGCCGGTCGACGAGCCCGAGGGCGAGCAGGAGGACGGCAAGCTGCGGCACGAGTGGCTGAAGGCCTACTACCGGGGACGCTTGAATTTCGTCTACCGCGAGGAAAAATACCGGGTATACAACTACCGCGGGCGACCAGCCCCGCCCCAGGTATGCATCGACTTCATCTTCGACACGCTGGAGCGCGCCTCGGGCAGGTGGTTCAAGGGCAGGCGAAAACGGCCGGGTCTCAGCCCGGGCTTTCTCGACTTCTCCTCGCTGGAGGGCCTGCAACGACGGCAGACGCCCTCGGTGCTGGAGTACGCGGCGCTGCCCGAGACTCCGATCCGGAGGTACGACGTTCCGGACGAGCTGCAAGTCCCTTTCCGCCAGCGGCGGCGCTTCGCAGAGGCAGTCGCCCGGATATCCGATCGGATCCGCGAGGGGGACGTGCTGGTGATCCACGGTCTGCGCGAGGAGGACATGGAGCCCCACTACCACACCGTGCTGGTGCTGCGCCGCGACCCGATCAGCGGAGTGCCGACCCTGGTCGCCGGCAACGCGGGCCGGCCGCGGATCCGCTCGCTGGCCGCGGCGATGCGCTCCGCGCCGAGACGCATGATCAAGCACCGGCTGCGAATCGACGACGACTGGCTGGAGAACCGGCGAAGGCTGTTCGAACAGCGCAGCGACACAGGAGTCGTAGACGCGGGCGATGCAAAAAAAACCGAATAATTCTCGTATCGCCTTTACGATAAAGTTGTACTATTTTATATATACAGTACCAGAGCGGGGACTGGAGCGAAAAGGTATGGCCTACGTAAATTTCCAGCTTTCTTACATACGTTTCAAAATAGTGTATTACGGACCTGGGCTGAGCGGCAAGACGACCAACCTCGAGCAGCTGCACCGCCTTTCCGGAGGAAAGACGGAGATGGTCTCTCTTGAGACAGAGGGCGATCGCACCATCTTCTTCGACTACATGCCGCTCAACCTGGGACGCCTGGGCGGAATAGAGACGGTCTTCAAGCTCTACACGGTTCCGGGACAGGTGCGCTACAACCGTACGCGGCAGATGGTGCTGCGCGACGTTGACGGCGTGATCTTCGTCGCCGACTCCCAGCTCGAGGCGATGCCGGACAACCTCGAGAGCCTGCGCAACCTCGCGGAGAACCTGGCCGAAGAGGGCGTCGATATCGAGGATCTGCCGCTGGTGATGCAGTACAACAAGCGCGATCTCGACAACGCCGCAAAAACAGAGCTGCTTCAGGAAAAGCTCAACCCGGGCGGACGCAGATGGCTCCCCGCCTCTGCGATTCGCGCGGAGAACGTCAAGGAGACGCTCGGCGAGGTGGCGCGGCAGGTGTACCGGCGCGCCGCCGAGCAGTACGGCCTGCCGTCCTCTGGATCCGCCAGGTCGCGGGAATTTTCGGACGACCTCCGGGAGCGCGAGCGGTCGGTCGGGGAGAGGGCGGCCCGGGAGGCCGAGACCGTCCCTCCGCCCGGGCCGCGTCGCACGCGCTCGTCGGCCCGGGTAGAGAAGGCCGCGGACTCGCCTCCCCCGCCCTCGGCGATCCAGAGCGAGGCGCTGGCCGAGATCTCGCTGCGCCTGGAGGAGCTGAGATCGATGGTGCAAAGAGAGCTGGAGAGCCGCCCGCGCCGGGACGCCGGTGCGGATTCGACCGAAAAGCTTCTGGCCGAGAGCGCGAAGCTGCGACGCACGGTCGAGGCAACGCGCGGCGCCGTTCTCGATCTGCGCGAGCAGCTGGCCTCGATCCGCGAGGAGCTGCGCCGCGAGCTGCGCTCCGAGGTGGACCGCTTTCTCAGCGACTACCTCGAGGAGGTCGAGCCCGGCCCCCAAAAACAATCCGAGGCGAGCCCGGGAGACGACGCGCGGAGCTCCTCGCCGGGGAGCGGGCTGACCCGCCCCTGGGGGGCCTACGCCTATCGACCCAAGGAGCGTTGAACCCTCGAGGTATCCGCATGGGCTCCAAGCAACTGACTCTCGTGCAGCTGGACGGAATCATGGACGAGCTGGGCTCGCAGCTCGAAGACCTGGACGTGACCTTGAGCCCGGCCGACGACCTCGACGAGGCGGTCGAGCTGGCCTCCCTGACCGGCGTGGATCTGATGCTCGCCACCCGCGCGGCCGCAGACGACGATCCGGTGGAGGTGGTGGCCCGCGCCTACGCCGAGATCGACGACCGCGAGATGCCGTTCGTCTTTCTCGATCCCGACCCCGACAGCTCGGACCTGCTGGTGGTACGCCGCCCCGATCCGCGAGGAGACTTCTCGCTGGACAGCTACCGCCGCGAGGAGCTGGGACCGCTCGTGCGGGCGTTGCTATCGCCCGAGGGCTTGGTGCCGCCGCGCCGGTCTGATAGTGATGATCCTCGCAAGCGGCTGGCGGAGATCGGGCTCGAGGACGTGATCCGCTCCGCCGACCGCGCCCTGACCGTGCAGACCGAGGTGCACGCGGAAGAGCCGCCCAGCATACGCGCGACGGTCCACGAGTCCGGCCGCCTGCTGGTCGCCCGCTCGTACCCGGCACTGTCCGGTGAGGAGCACGCCGCGTCCGAGGTGCGCGGGCAGGCGCTGGCGATTCACCGCCAGGCCTGCCGCAGCGTGGCGCGCAACCTCGGAATCGAGGACTGGGAGTAGCTCCCTTTTCCGCGGCGTGAGCCGTGGAGCCCCGGATGCGCTTCGTCGACGAAATCGAAATCGTGGTCAAGGCCGGCGACGGCGGAAACGGCGCGATCGCCTTCCGCCGCGAGCGGTTCAGGCCCAAGGGCGGGCCGGCCGGCGGCGACGGCGGCAAGGGCGGCGACGTGGTGCTGCGCGCCGACCGCAACCTGCACACCCTGCGCGACCTGGGCTATCGGCCGCGCGTAGAGGCGTCCCGAGGTCGCCACGGAGGCGGCAACGACCGCTGCGGGCGCGGCGGCGACGACGCGGTGCTGCGCGTTCCGCCCGGAACCACCGTCTCGGACAGAGAGAGCGGCGAGACGCTGGGCGACCTGGTCGAGGACGGCCAAGAGCTGGTCGCGGCCCGCGGCGGCGAGGGAGGCCGCGGCAACATGCGCTTCGCCACGCCTTCCAACCGCGCGCCGCGGCGCGCCGAGCCGGGCGCTGCGGGCGAGCAGCGCTCGCTGCGGCTGGAGCTGATGCTGCTGGCCGACGTGGGGCTGGTCGGGCTGCCCAACACGGGCAAGTCGACGATCGTCTCCCGCATCTCGGCCGCGCGTCCCAAGATCGCCGACTATCCTTTCACCACGCTGGTCCCCAGCCTGGGCGTGGTCGAGATCGGACCGGCCGAGTCGTTCACCGTCGCGGACATCCCGGGCCTGGTCCCGGGAGCGGCCCGGGGCGCCGGGCTCGGCCGCCGCTTCCTGCGGCACGTCCGCCGCTCCGCGATCCTGCTCTACGTGCTGGCGCCGGACCCGTCCGGGGAATCCGATCCGCTCGCCGATCTCGAAACGCTCCGCTTCGAGGTGGCCGAGTTCGATCCCGCGCTGCGCGAGAGACCCTGCCTGGTGGCGCTCAACAAGTGCGACCTGCCCGAGGCCCTCGAGCTGGCCGACGGGCTGGGCCGCGAGCTGGAGAAAAGAGACGAGCGGCTCCTGATCTGCTCGGCGGCCAGCGGCGAGGGCCTCGACCGGCTGGTGAAAAGCATGGCCGAGCTGATGGCCGAGAGACGCGCGGGGTGAGCAATCCGCCAACCGCCGCCCGCCGGATTCCCGGCCCGGAACGATTTCCCCACAGCGTGGAGTGCTAGTTCTCCCCGTGCCTTGCGAGATCCGGGCCGCTGTGCTATCGATTGCCGCCTTGCGGGCGCCGCGAGGCGCAAAGAGGTGAGATCATGAAACAGACTCCGCTGGCCGAGATCAAGGACCGCTTCGGCTCCAAGGACGAGCTGGTCAAGGAGCTGAAAAAGCTCTTCGACAAGGGAAACCTGTTCGAAAACAGGCTCAGCGCGGACAAGGGGCTGGCCCACGTCTCCAACGCCAAGCTGCTCAAGCTCTACGACGTGGCGATGGAGGTCAAGGAGCGCTTCTCCACCCGCGACAAGCTGATCGACGACCTGCTCAAGACTCTGGGACGCGTCAGGGACGAAGGTCTGCGCGCCCGCTACGAGAGGTGGGGGCTGCCCCGGCTCTGGGATCACTACAAGAGCGCGACCCGCAAGCGAGCCTGATCCCCCCTTTCGGTAGTCCGCTCGCCTTCTCGAGATTTGCAGGAGACAGGAATGCTCAGTTGAACGGGGTGGGATCGATCTTTGTCTTCAGCATCGCGAAGTCGATCGCCATCGTTCCCGTTGCCAAATCGCAGCTCGAGCCCTGGCAGGGATCCGCGATCTGCTCGATGTAAAGCGTTCCGGAGTGGGCCACGGCGGTGATGTAAGCCTCTTCGATGGTATTGTCGAACGGCCCGGCCTGGTGCAGCTCGTACATGATCGCGGTGAACGCCGTCGGATCGGTTTCGAGATTCAGCTCAGTCTCGGCGGTGAAGCTCTCGAACGGGACGCTTACCAACAGATAGTAGTACTTGGGATTCAACCAGCCTCCGGCCTCGGCCACGAATCTGATCACAACCTCCTCGGTGTTGTCCCACAACCCGGCGTCCGGTCCCGCGTCCGGGTCGACCGGGGTGCCGTCCGTGATCTGGTGACCGCTGCCGGTGGTGAACCCGGCCTCCAGGCAGTTCCAGCTCTCGGCCAGCGGGAAGGCGTGCTGATCCGCGCTCTGGGCGTCGCTGCCCCAAGGAACGATGTTGACCGCCCAGCGCGCCTTGAACTGGCCCTGCGCCACGCAGGCCAGCTCCGCGACGCTTTCGTCGAACGGCATGCAGGCGCTGGCGCTGCCCTGGCAGTAGCAATCCTCAGGGTAGTCGCAGGGCGGGACCGCGCTCGTGTCCGTGTCCGCGTCGGTATCCGTATCGGTGTCGGTGTCCGTGTCGGTATCGGTATCGGTATCCATGTCGGTGTCGGTGTCCGTGTCGGTGTCCGTGTCCGTGTCGGTGTCCGTGTCCGTGTCGGTGTCCGTGTCCGTGTCGGTGTC
>CAZHCG010000057.1:0-26761 GCA_964530995.1 uncultured Myxococcales bacterium | reverse complement strand
GCTCGTTGTGTTCGAGGCGGACCGTGATGGGGTCTTGGACCCTTTGATCCTTTGGCTCTTTCTCCTCGGCATCGATTCGGAGCGGATCTCCGCTGGGGACAGAAGGGGGAGCTTCCTTCCCGCCCGGGGAAAAGGGTGCTCACCGCTCCTTTTTCCCCGCGCAGGATCTGCGCGGGCTGGGTTGGATCCGCCGTGGTATCGACCACGGCGGTGTCCGGGATCGCCGGCCCCCGGCCGGGTTCATCCCCCGCCGGGTCGAGCCCAGCCCGGGTGGATCTCCGCCCGGGGTCGAGCGTTGACCGGACCGGCTCACCACTTCCTGGGCGAGAAATCGGGGGAGTTGAGCAGGGTCACGTCGTCTCCGGACGGAGCGATTGCGAACAGTCCCTGGCGCTCGGCGTAGTCGGCCGCGTTGTCGGGGACGGACATCCCGGCAACCGCTCCGTAAAGCTCGTGGCGCGCGTACTCGGGAAAGGCGGCGCGGAACCTGTCCAGCCGCTCGACGTGCTCCTTTATGTCCTCTGTCTTGAGCTTCTTCTTGACCTCTACGACCACCACCTGTTCGCCGTTGCAGGCCAGCAGATCGATCTCCATTGCGCCGCCGGGCTTGCGGCGTGACACCTCCAGGTTGCTGTAGGTGCGATCCACTTCGATCCCTCGCCCCCTGAGCAGGCGCACCAGCCCGGGCTTGACCAGCTCCTGGACGAAGAAGCCGGCCTCGTTGCCGAAGCGGCCGAGCTGCCTGCCGACCTCCTTGAGCTTGCGGTCGGTCTCCTGCATCCGGCGGTCGGTCTCCTGCATCCTGCGGTCGGTCTCCCGCATCTTGCGGTCGCTCTCCTTGAACAGCTCCCTGATCTCCTCGAACCCGGTTCCCATCTCTCGTCCTCCTGCTTTTTCATCCTACCACAATTGTTTTCGCACGCTTTGCCACTGATATCGGACGCTGTGACCCGGGAGTTGCAAAAAAGCTCAGAAGACCTCGTTCCACTTTCCTGCCTGTCTTCGGACCCGACCGGTGGATCGAGCCGTTGGGGTGTCGCCCCGAAGGGGCTGCCCGCCGAAGCCAGGGGCTTCGGCGGGCTTCGTGGCCGCGGGGTTCATCCCCGCGGGACAGCACCGCGGATCGAGGATGCCGCCGGCTCCGGCGGGGCGCCGCGGATCGAGGATGCCGGCTCCGGCTAGGATGACGTCTGTCCGCCTTCGCCCTGTCTTGCTGCTGCGCGATGCTGGGCCTTGGCGGGACGAGCGATGGCGTTTCGAGCGCTTGTTTCGTTGCGGGTATCGGCCGCCGGGGCCATGGAGCCGAAAAAACAGCGAGTCGGTCGATGAGGCTCGCTTTCGTGCGCTTCGTTCGGGGGGCTGCGGGCCGCGGCTGGCGGCCTCGGCTTGATGCGAATCTCGACGGGTATATATTGATTTTCCCAGAACCTCGGGAGGTCCGGGATGAACGGTCTTGTCTTTCTGGGCGCGGGCGTGGTCTTTCTCCTGCTCGGCTACCTGACCTACGGCGCCTTCATCGCGCGCAAGCTGGGCGTCAGCGACGCCAGGCGGACCCCGGCCCACACGATGGGCGACGGAGTCGACTACGTTCCGGCCCGCAAGCCGATCCTGCTCGGCCACCACTTCGCCTCGATCGCCGGGGCGGCGCCGATCATCGGCCCGGTGCTCGCCGCCCAGTTCGGCTGGGCTCCGGTCTTCGTCTGGATTCTGCTGGGAGGCGTCTTCCTCGGAGCCGTGCACGACCTCTCGTCGCTGGTCGCCTCGGTCCGCCACGAGGGGCGCTCGATCGGGATGATCATAGAGCGCTACCTGGGGTCGCTGGGCAAGGTGCTGTTTCTGCTGTTCGCCTGGGCCACGCTGGTGCTGGTGATCGCCGTGTTCACCCTGGTCGTCTCCAACACCTTCGTCAAGACGCCGGCGGTGGCCTCCGCCTCGATCCTGTTCATCGCGCTGGCGATCGGGTTCGGGCTGGCTGTCTACCGCACCGAGGTCAGCTTCGTGCTGGCCTCGATCGTCGGCGTGATCCTGCTGCTGGGCTGCCTCTGGGCCGGCGTGCTGTTTCCGTTCCCGGCCTTTCTCGGCGGCGCGGACGAGATGAGGCTGTTCTGGCAGCTCGTGCTGGTCGGCTACATCTTCGTCGCCTCGGTCACGCCGGTAAACATCCTGCTGCAGCCCCGCGACTACCTCAACTCGTTCCTCCTCTACGGCGTGCTGCTGCTCTCCCTGGCGGCGGTGATCGTCGACCCACCGGCAATCCGCGGAGAGGCGTTCATCGCCTTCGAGGTCGAGGGGATGGGATCGATCTTTCCGATTTTGTTCGTGACCGTGGCCTGCGGAGCGATCTCCGGGTTCCACTCGATGGTCGCCTCCGGCACCACGTCCAAGCAGCTGAACAAGGAGACGGACGCCCGCGTCGTGGGCTACGGAGGGATGCTGATCGAGTCGACCCTGGCGCTGCTGGCGCTGCTGACCGCCGTGATCGTCTCGCAGGAGGAGTACGTCGATCGCCTGATGGTGCAGGGCAAGGCCAATCCGGTCCACGTCTTCTCGGTGGGCGTCGCCTCCCTGCTCGAGGCGCCGCGCATTCCGCGCGAGCTGGGGGAGGGGTTCGCGGGGCTGGCCGTCTCGGCGTTCGCGCTCACCTCGCTGGACACGGCGACCCGCCTGGGGCGTTTTTCCGCGCAGGAGCTGTTCATGAAGAGCGGCCGGCCTCGCGCAGAGCAGAACGTGGTGGCGCGCAACCGCTTCGTGGCCACCCTGGTCACGGTTCTGGCCGGGGGATTGCTCCTGTTCTCGGGCAAGACGATGGACCTGTGGCGCATCTTCGGCTCGGCCAACCAGCTGCTGGCCGCGCTGGCCCTGATGGCGGCCACGCTTTGGCTGGCCTCCCGCAAGCGGCAGCACTGGTTCACGCTGATTCCGATGGTCTTGATGTACATCGTGACCCTCTCGGCGCTGGCCAGCCTGATCTGGGAGATCGCGCACGCCGAGGAGCCCAGGTGGGTCCTGGCCGTGCTGGTCGTCCTGCTCTTCTTCCTCGCCCTGCTGCTGGGCTACAACTTCGCGCGCAACCGGCTCGAGGGAGCCGGGCGCGAGAGATGAGACCCCGCGCCGGGCGAGCAATCCGCGCTGTATGGTTTTTGTGAAACGGACGGGGAGGCCGAGCGCGCTGCCGCCGGGCTTGCGTTTCGACCGAGCGGCTCGGGGCGGATCAGTGGTACAATCCCGGCTGGAAGTCGGGCGGCGATGAGGAACGAATCGAACGGCGGCGCGATCGCTTTTTGGGCCGTGCTGGCTCTGCCGGCGGCCTTGCTGGGCGGCTGTCTGCCCTGGGTCGGCCCCGAGACCGGCGCGCGGGGCTCGATCGGGACCGTCTCCCACGGACTGCTGCTGGAGCCCGAGCGGCTCCCGCGCGAGGGTGAGGATTACGTCTTCTACAAGCGGACGAGTCGGCGCTGGGGGATTCCGGAGCTGATCTCGCTGGTGCGGCGCACGGCGAGGCGGGTCGGCGAGCGCCACCCGGGCTCGAGGTTGATGCTGGGCGACCTGAGCGCCGGGCGCGGCGGCTTCGTCGGCGGGCACCGCTCGCATCGCAGCGGGCGCGACGTGGATATCGGTTTTTTCACAACGAACACGGCGGGAACGGGCGGTTCATCCGCCCCGCTGGTCGCGTTCGACCGGTTCGGCGTCGGATCCCGCCGCGGAGAGCCGCAGCGCTTCGACGACGCCAGGAACTGGGCCGTGGTCGAGGCGCTGCTGACCGATCCCGAGGCCGACGTGCAGTGGATCTTCGTCAGCCGAGGGCTCGAGGCGCGGCTGCTGAGCTGGGCTCTCGGCCGCGACCGGGACCCGCGGATCGTGGAGCGCGCCGCCTCGGTTCTGCACCAGCCGAGCGACAGCGCTCCTCACGACGATCATTTTCACCTGCGGATCTACTGCCCGACTCCCGGCCCGGCCGCGTGCCGAGACCTGGGCCCGGTCTGGCCGTGGGTCGCAAAGCGGCGCGAGCGGCGCTTCTCGGGGGAGACGCGCTGGCAGCGCGAGGATCTGGTGCGGTTGGGGCTCGAGGGAATCGGGGGATAACCGGGCCGCGCCGGGCCGGTCGCGCGGCTATCGCGTTCGCATCCGCAGGTTCGGTCTCTGTTGGCCGAAATCGACCTTGGTCTTGCGCTTCTTGGCGAACAGCGGCGGGAGCTGCTCGGCCAGCTCGTCGAGCCGCTCGCGGATCTCGGCCACCCGCTCGGCGGTCTCGTCGCTCTCGGAGCCGCGCTCCTCGGCCAGCCGCAGCAGGCCATGGATGCCGTGGATCAGCAAGACGCCCTTGCGCTGCAGGTCGACCATCTCGCTGGCCTGCTCGGTCAGCCGTTGCGAGACCTCGGCGATCTCCTCTTTTTCCGCTCCCTTCTCGCTCAGCTCCCGGCGGTGGGCGCTCAGCTCGCGGTTGAGCTTCATCAGCTCCTCGAGCCGCTGCACGTCGAGCTTCAGCCGCTCGCTCTCCCGGCTCGCCTCCTCGAGCATCCAGCCGGCGCGATTCTTTTTTTTGCCGGACTCCTCGGCCAGCCACTCGGCGAAGGAGTCGTCGTCGGATTCCGCGCCCGGCGGTTGCATCTCGGTTTCGACCGGCTCGTCCTTCTCGGGGTCGACGACGAAGCTCTTTTTCGGCTCGAGCTCGGTGGTGTGCCCCTGCAGATCGGTCAGCTCGAGCTTCTCGTCGAGCGCGGCGATCGCGGTGCGGGCGGTGCCCGACGCGGCCAGCGCGACCCGGTTGAGCTGCGCCTGCAAGGCGGTCGCGGGCGTGTGCAGGTAGCACTTGGACGTCGATGAGAGACGCTTGGGCCCCACGAGGTGGGCCGTGCCGCGCACCAGCACCACCCCGCACTCCCCGTGCTCCGGCACGATCAGCAGGCTGTTCTCGCCCAGCGAGAGGCGGCCGATGCTGCGCAAGGTCAGCCGCGCCGCGCCGTCCGCGGCGGTTTCGACCCAACCGCCGCCGTAGACCAGCGCGTCCTTCTCGGCCGCGGTCGCGGGCTCGTCCTCGCGCTCGCGGAGCTTCACCTCTCCTTCGACGGACTCGATCTTGGCGGTGAACAGCTCGGCGCCGAGCACGCCGACGGGCTTGCCCACGAGCTTGGGCCGCTTGGGCCGCTTGACCTTCTCGACCGGCTCGGCCTTCTTGGGGCCCTCCGAGACGACGGGCTCGCTCTTCTGCTCGCGCTGACCACAGGCGCCCGCCAGGATCAGCGCGGCGACGGAAGCCATCGTAAAAAGTGTTTTTCGAGTCATCAATCTTCCTCCATCAGCTCGAGGTCGAACAGCTCTTCGGTCAGGTCCTCGATTTCCTCCGCGCCGCGAGCGCCGGACAGCTCGGCGCTGGTCGTGCGCAGCCGGTCGGTTATTACCTGCAAGAAGCTCCAGAGCAGCTTGGTCGCCAGGCGCGGCTCGTTGCGGATGATGTCGAAGAAATCCGAGCGCGCGATCTTCATCAGGCGCGACTCTCCGGCCGAGGTCACGTCGGCCGAGCGGGGCGCTTTGTCGATCAATGCCATCTCGCCGAAGTGATCCCCGGCGGCCAGCTGGACGATGTCGGTCCCGCCCTTGTGGACGCGCACCTTGCCGCGCAAGACGATGAACAGCTCCTCTCCCTCGTCCCCCTCGCTGACGATCGTCTCGTCGGACCCGGCGTCGCGCACGTCGGTGATGTTGAGGATGCGCACCAGCTCCTTGTAGGTGAGGAACTTGAAGATCGGCATCTTGCGAATCGTGTCGATCTTGAGGTTGACCTCTTTGTGCAGCTCGTCGGCCTTGCCCTCGGCGTCGACCATGCGGACGACGATCGTGGTGATGTTGTCCTTGCCTCCGCGCTCGTTGGCCAGGTCGATCAGAGCCGGGGGGACGTCCTCGACCTTCTCCTGCCGCTCGAACAGCGGCTGGATCTCTTCGTCCCGCAGGTAGCCGGTCAGCCCGTCCGAAGCCAGCAGGTACTGATCTCCGGGCAGCACCTCGAAGTCGATCGTGTCCGTCTCGACGCTCTCGTAGACGCCCACGGCGCGTGTCACCGCGTTCTTGTACGGCGAGGAGTCGGCGTCGCTGGGCGAGAGCTTGCCCCGCTTGATCAGCTCGTTGATCAGCGAGTGATCCTCGGTCAGCTGCACGACCCTCCCGCCGCGCAGCAGGTAGATGCGGCTGTCGCCCACGTGAGCGATGAAACCGCGGTTGCCGATCACCAGCAGAGACGAGAGCGTGGTTCCCATCCCGCGCTTCTCGGTCTCGTGCTCGGCCAGCTCGTGGATTTCGGTGCAGGCCTTCTGCACCGCGTGCTCGAGCAGGTTGAGCACGTCCTGCGCCGAGGCGATCTGCGATCCTTCGCGATAGGCCTCGAGCAGGTCCTTGTTCTGGCGGACCACGTCCCGCATGCTGTTGACCGCGATCGCCGAGGCCACCTCGCCGGCCGCGTGTCCGCCCATCCCGTCCGCCACCACGAACAGGCGGTGGGACTTGTCCACCAGAAAATTGTCCTCGTTGTGATCCCGGACGCGCCCCACGTCGGTCGCGGCCCAGAAGCTGATGTTCTCTTCAACGCTCGTCGCCGTCATCGAAAACTCTCCCCGGTACCTTTGTTTTCGGCAACTTCGAAATGTACTCGTTTCCATCGAGACGCGCGAGGCGTTTGTGGATTCTATTCGGCCGGCGAATTCATTGCGCCTCGGTTGTCTCTTCGCTCGTCTCTTCGGTTCCGCGACGGCGCTTTTGCCACTCTCCACGCCGCTCGGCGCGGACCGGGTAGCGCCCGTCCTCCCCGCGGCGGGTCAGGTCGGCGAGAAAGACCCAGCCGGGATCGCGCTCGTCCGGCGGGATGGTCGGATCCTGGACGCGCACCTCGGGCCGCGTCCGCTCCGGCACGTCCGCGACCGACGAGGCGACCTGCGGCCCGCCGTCCGCGTACCAGCTCAAGACGAGGTCGTCGCGCTCGTCGGTCACCACCGGAAAGGAGTCGGCTTCCGGCTCGCCGGAGGAACGGCCGGAGTCGTCTCCGCAAGCCGCCAGCACGGCGCTGGTCGCGAGCGCGGTCGCGAGAAGAGCTGGAAGGATGGTGTGTCTCATCATGCGCGACAACGCCTGAGCGCAGGTTTTCTTCCCGCTCGTCAGTTCTCTGCCAGCTTTCGCCGCAGGGAGTCGCGGGCGCGCTGGCAGTCCTCGAGCCGCGCCTCGGCGCGGTCGAGCGCCGCGTCGACGCTCCCCACGCTGGAGAGCGCCTCGCGGTGCATGCGATCCAGCTCGGCGCTGGCGTCGACCGAGCCGGTCGCGACCTTGGCGACCTCGATCTCCAGCATCTCGGCGCGTTTCCTGGCCTCGCGCTGAGCGGCCAACGCCCGCTCCAGCTCGTGGTAGGCAGAGATGCAGATCTCGCGTGCTCGCCGCACGGGCTGTGACGAGATCTCGATCCGGAGCACCGCCTCGAGCCGGTCGCCGCGCTCGCCCGGCGGCGCCCGGCCGTAAGCAACCAGCGCCCGCTCCAGCCGTTCGAACTCCTCGCCTGTGGCGGTTTCGTTTCCGCCGCAGCCGGCGAGCAGGATCGACCGGCCGATCACAGACAGCGCGACCGCGAAAAGGAGCGCGCCTTTGGCGGGATTAGAGATCGAGCGCACTGCAGATCATCCAGCCCTTGTTCTTGTTGGGCGTGATCACCTGGCACCAGCCCTCCTCCTGCTCGAGGAGGCGCACCTGGTTGCCGCTGCTGATCTTGCCGATGACCGCCCCGTCGACCGGAGAGCGGCGCACGCGGACGTGGTCCTTGGTCACGTCGACCATCCGTCCCTTGCCGTATTTATCCGCGATCTCCTCTTCGCGCTTTTCGGCCTTCTGGGCCGGCTTGCCGAACAGCACGGTGAAAAACATCCTGTAACGGGCCTGATCGTGGTCCACGCCGTGCAGCGGAAGACCTTGCAGCTCGTCGCGCACGCAGGTGCCGATCTGCGCGGCGTTCTCGATCTCGGACGACGGGCCGCTCCAGAAGCTGATCGTCGTGTTGTCGAAGTCGACCTCGCAGGCCAGGCTCAGCTTTCCGCCGGCGTCGCCGGCCTTCTGCTTGCGGCACTCGTCCACCACGTAGAGGCGGGTCGACATGCGTTTCTCCAGGATGCGCAGCCGGTCGCACTGCTCGCCGGCCAGCTCCTTGCCGTCCGAGTTCCAGCACTTTAGATAGAAGGCGTCGCCGTCGAGCACCACGCCGTCGGGGGTCTTGCCCGGCGGCACCTCGGGAGGTCGGTCGCCCTCGTGCGCGGCCGCCTCTTCGCCTTCGGTCTCGCCGCCGCCGGGCGCGTAGCCCCCGCCGGACGGGTCGCCGCCCGGGTCCGCGGGAGCGTAGCCGCCGGCCGAGGCGTCTGGCGCCCGCGCCGCGACCTCGAGCTGCTGCCCGGCGGGAGATGCCTCCGGCTCGCTCGAGGAGGTCGGGGGGCGCAGGAAGAAGAAGACCAGCGCGAAACCGGCCGCGAAAGAGACCACCGCCAGCACCAGCACCTTGATCACCTCGAGCTTGTCTCTCCGCCCGGAGGTGCTCTTGCCGCCAGTCTTGGATTCTTTGCCGCTGCCCATCGAGCTTCGATCCGATCCGGTTTTCTCTAAAAACGAAATCGCGTTTCGACTTTGAGGTATCAAATCCTTTGGGGCGAGGGCAAGTCCGCGGCGCATCGCGTGGACAGAAATCCCGCTTGCCTGTACCAACGGTTTGCGGAGGAGTCGATGTCGTTCGGACACCGCATTGTGCTGATCGCGCTGTGGCCCGCGGCGGCCCTGGTCGTGGAGCTAGCCTCGCCGGACCCGGGCGGGGCGGCGCCCGAAGGAGTCGGATCGTCGCTGAAGAGCGCGGGCGAGTGGCTGTGGATCATCGTCGCGCTCTACGGCGCCAACTGGCTGCTGGCGTGGACCTACCGCCGCTCCTGGCCGATGACGCTGGCCCGCTCGCTGGTCTGGGCGCTGATCGCTTTTTTGTGCATCAGCGAGATCGTCGACCTGTTCGGCGAGAACCGCGAGATCGCCTGGCGGATCGTCGGCCTGGGGGAGGGCGGCGATCCGGGCCTGCTCTCCGGCCTGCGCTGGCTGGTCGCGCACTGGACGGCGGCCCTGGGAGCGGCCGCGACGTGCATCGCGGTTGGATTCGAGCCGCGAGTCGAAAAAAATCAATGATCTCGATTTGATCCGTTCAGGGGGTGAGCGGATCGGGCAAGGAGGGTGCGATGGGCGACAAGCTGAATCGACGCGAGTTCATCGCCGGCTCGGTGGCCGGGATGGCCGGGCTGGCCTGGGGGTGCTCCGGAGCCGAGCCGGCTCCTTTGGGGCGGGTCGGCGAGCCGATTTCGCTCGGCAGGCCGGACGCGGGTGCGGCGACCCTCGAGCCGGGCGCCGAGAAGGCGTTTCGCCGCGCCGACGACCGCGAGCTGCCGCTGATCGAGGTCGCCGGCTCGCCGCGCGAGATCGGCCTCGCGATCGGCGAGCGCTTCGGTCGCGAGATCCGGACCGGGTTGGCGCGCCGCGCCGAGTGGTTCTCCGAGCTCGAGGAGTACGCCGCAGGCGAGGAGGGGCGCTCGGCGATGGAGGATTTCCGCGCCGCGGCGCGCAAGCACGCTCCCAGAGCGGTCGAGGAGCTGGAAGGGTGGGCCGAGGGCGCCGGAATCGATGCCGAGCGGCTGTGGGTGCTCAACCTCAAGGCCGAGATCAGGGCGCTGATCGATCGCCGGGAGGAAAAGGAGGGCAAGGGCGGACAGCCGGGGTGCTCGACCGTGGTCGTCGCCGAGCCGGGCCGCGTGCGCCACCTGCACAACGAGGACGGCCACGAGGCCTACGCCGACCTGATGTTCCTGGTGCGCGCCAGGCCGAGCGACGGCGCTGAGTACCTCTGTCTCTCCTACCCGGGCATCCTGCCGGGCAACGCGCCGGCGATCAACGAGCACGGAGTGGTGCAGACGACCAACTTCATCTACACCAAGGAGGTGCGCCGCGGGGTGGGGCGCTACTTCCTGGACCGCATGATCCTCGAGTCGCGCAACCTGGACGAGGCGCTGGAGTGGTCCTCGCACCCCGAGCGGGCCTACGCCTTCCACCACGTGCTGACCAGCGTGCCCGAGAAGAGGGCGGTCGGAATCGAGGTGACGCCGACAAAGAAGAAGGTTCGCGAGATAGAGGGCCTCTACTTGCACACCAACCATTTGGTGCTGGAGGGAATGGCTGACGAAGAGCAGGACCCGGACTACGTGGGAAGCTCTTCATCGAGCCGCTGGAAGGTGCTGGAGGAGTGGGCCGCCGGAGTAGATGATCCGGCCGCGCTGAGCGACGAGGAGCTGCTCGCACCGCTCTCCTCCCACCGGGGCGCGCCCTACAGCCCCTGCCGTCATCCCGAAGGCGAGGCGAAGGGCTTCACCCTGGCCACCGCTTTTTTCGAGGCTCCGTCCGGCAGGCTGCGCCTTTACAAGGGCCAGCCCTGCCGCGGCGTCCACGCCGACTACCGAGCTTTTCCCCGCTGACGCCGCCGCAGGCGGGACGCCGAGCGACATTTGGCAATCTGTTCGATCAATGTCCACCATGTAGATATTATATTCTTATAATTGACAAATTTGAGGAATAAAATACTACAAAAAGCCCAAATAGGCAAACAAATGATTGAAGAAACACCTCTTTGCTGCTAGCTGTCGTGCAGCAGGAGGTGCGAGATGAAAGATTTCGATCCATCGCGAGCAATGGCCGGGACCAGGAGGGAGTTCGGAGAGCACGGCGGAGTCTGCCCTTCGGTCGAGAGGGCCTCGACTTTCACGGTCATGGAGCCGGGCATCATGCCCGAGATCTTCGCCGGCAAGAAGGGGCCGGACCAGGGCGGCTACTTCCTCTACAGCCGGCACTTCAATCCCACCGTGGACGTGCTGTCGCGCTACATGGCCGGGATGGAGGACACCGAGGCGGCGATCTGCACCGCGAGCGGCATCTCCGCGATCTCCTGCGCTTTGTTGCAGATCTGCAAAAAAGGCGATCACATCGTCTCGAGCGACACGATCTACGGCGGGACCCACGCTCTGCTCGGCGAGGTGTTTCCCCAGCTGGGAGTCGAGACGACCTTCGTCGAGCCGGCCGACACCGCGGCGTTCGCGGCCGCTGTTCGCCCCGAGACCAAGGCGATTTACACCGAGGTGGTCGGCAACCCGACGCTCAAGGTCGCCGATATCCCGGCCCTGTCCGAGCTGGCCCGCGAGCGCGGCGCGAAGCTGGTGGTGGACAACACCTTCACGCCGGCGGTGCACACCCCGGCGCGGCTGGGCGCGGACGTGACGGTCCACTCGCTGACCAAGTTCGTCAACGGAGCCAGCGACGTGATCGCTGGGGCGATCTGCGCCTCGCGCGAGTTCATCGAGAGCCTGATGGATCTGCACACCGGGCGCGTGATGCTGCTGGGTCCCACCATGGATCCGCGCGCCGCGTTCGACGTATCCCAGCGCCTCCCGCACCTGCCGCTCAGGATGAAGGAGCACGGCCGCCGCGCGCTGGCGATCGCCCGCCGCCTGGAGGAGATCGGCGCGCCGGTCGGCTACCCCGGCCTCGAGTCACACCCGCAGCACGAGCTGGCGCGCGAGACCTCCAACCGGGAGTACGGCTTCGGCGGGATGCTGACGATCGACTGCCGGACGACCGAGGTGGCGGAAAAGGCGATGTCGCTTCTGCAGAACCGCGAGCGCTTCGGGCTGATCGCCGTCTCGCTGGGCTACTTCGACACGCTGATCTCGTGCTCCGGGTCGTCCACCTCTTCGGAGATATCGAAACAGGAGCAGGAGCGGATGGGCCTCTCGCCAGGCCTGTTGCGAGTCGCGGTGGGCTACACCGGAGCGCTCGAGGACCGGATCGCCTCGCTGGAGAAGGTAGTGCGCGAAGTGGGGCTGGTCTAGCTTCTGTCTTTTTTTTGTTATCATCTCTGTTGATGGGACGCGGGCGCAAGCGCCGGGGCGGCTCCGGCTCGGCCGGGTCGCCGCCGGGCCGTTTTTCCAATCGGCCGTTCGCCGACCTGGAGCTTCCCGAGCCGGTCGAGGAGTCTTCCGGCGACGTCGGCGAGCTGCCTCCCGCCCCCGAGCGCGGGCCGCGTCCGCCCGAGAGCGACGGCGAGGAAGAGGCGTTCGCCGAGCTGAGCGCCGGCGTGGAGCCGCTCGACGATCCCCGCGGCGCGGCGAGCCCCCGCGCGGCGGCGCGTCCGGCTCCGGCCGAGGCGGACGAGGCCTACCTGGTGATGCGCCAGCTCGACGAGCTGGTCTACGGAAACGCGCCGTTCGATTTCGCCGACACCGACGAGCAGATCGAGGCCGCGGTCCAGGGTCTGGACAGGCGCCTCTTGCGCAGGTTGCGCCGCGGCGACTTCTCGGTGCAGCGCCACGTCGACCTGCACGGGCTCAAGCGGGACGAGGCCCGCGAGTCGGTGGCCCGCTTCGTGCGCGAGGCGCGGCGGGACGGATTGCGCTGCGTGCTGATCGTCCACGGCCGCGGCCGCGGCTCCAAGGACAACATCCCGGTGCTCAAGGAGAAGCTGCGCGCCTGGCTGACCCGCGGCGCGATCGGCAAGCACGTGCTGGCCTACACCTCGGCCCGTCCCTGGGACGGCGGAACCGGCGCGGTCTACGTGCTGCTGCGCGCCTGAGCGTTCGTCTTCGCCGGAATGTCGCAGCGGCTCCCCGCCGGGTGTGCTAGAAACATCCAAGGGTAGAAATCCGCAGCGAGGAGATGTGAGATGAGGAACGTCCTTGGTAGAACACTGCTGGCCTGCCTGCTGGCCGCGATGTCGATCCCGGCCTGCGGCGAGAGCGGGGGCGGGGGAGACGACGACGGCTCCGGGACGGACGCGGACGCGGACGCCGATACCGACAGCGACGCGGACAGCGACAGCGACAGCGACACGGATACGGACACCGACACCGACACCGACACCGACACCGATACCGATGCGGATACCGACACGGACAGCGACACCGATAGCGGTACGGGCGGCGGCGGGTGCCTGATCATCTCCGAGTACATCGAGGGATCGTCCAACAACAAGGCGATCGAGCTGCTCAACTGCGGCTCGGGGGACCTGGAGCTGGCGGGCTACACGGTCTGCGTGGTCTCCAATGACGACACCAGCTGCGGCAACACCCTCGAGCTCGGCGGAACGCTGGGCGCCGGCGAGGTGCAGACCGCCTGCAACGACCAGCTCGACTCCGGGCTCTACGACACCGCCGACTGCACGTACGTTTCGGACGTGACCTGGTACAACGGCAACGATCGGTTGCTGGTGATGGATCCGGGCTCGGAGGTGATCGACGCCTTCGGCCGAGCCGAGGTGGAGCCGAGCGGCAGCCCCTGGGCGGAGACGACCCTGCGCCGCTGCAACCCGGATCCGTTTCTCGGCGACGCGGCGTTCGACTACCTCGACTACTACACCGAGCACGCCCGGGACGACTTCTCCGACTTCGGCCAGGCTCCCACCGAGTGGAGCTGCGAGGCGGTGGACACCGACACGAGCACGGGCGAGCTGGGCGGCAAGTGGGCGATCCACGGGCAGCTGGTCACGCCCGACCAGGTCCACGACGACGGCGTGCTCGTCTACGACGCCGACAGCGGTCTGATCGAGTGCGCGGGCGCCTCGGCCGACTGCACGATCCCCGGCGACGCGGAGCAGCTCGACTACTCGGACGCGCTGATCTACCCGGGGCTGATCGACATGCACAACCACCCGGCCTGGGCCACCCTGCCCAAGATGCACACGCCGGGCATGGTCTTCTCGCGGCGCTACGACTGGCGCGCCTCGGACTACTACTCGGAGTTCAAGAGCCCACGGCCGAGCGACTACTGCCTCAACGTCGGGATGGCCGAGATCATGGCGGCGCTGTCGGGCACGACCGCCCTGCAGAGCCCGGGCAGCACCCAGTCCTGCTTCGACGGAATGGTGCGAAACCTGTTGAACTCCGCGCACGGCTTCCCTGCGGCCGACGCTCCGCCCCACATCTGCTACCAGCTCGACATCTCCGAGAGCACGGGCGAGCCGGACGACAAGTGCGTCGGCGAGGACCACGTGCACGCCCACATCTCCGAGGGCGTGGGGCGTTTCTCCAACCTGGAGCTCTCGCAGGCCGAGTGGCTGGGCCTGCTGCACGAGGGGCTGATCGCGGTGCACGGGGTGGGCCTGACCGCCTTCGACCTGGGCAAGCTCGCCGCGTCCGGCGCGGGCCTGGTCTGGTCGCCGCGCAACAGCATCCACCTCTACCACTCCGGCCCGGATCTGGCGACCGCGGTCAACCTGGGCGTCAAGCTGGCGCTGGCCCCGGACTGGCCGGTGACCGGCGGGGTCGACATGCTCTCAGAGCTGCGCTGCGCCGACGAGCTGAACCAGGGCTTCTACGGCGAGACGCTCGGCGACGAGGAGCTGGTGCGGATGGTGACGGTCAACCCGGCCGAGATGGCGGGGATCGGCGATCGGGTCGGCAGGCTCGAGGCCGGCTACTACGCCGACTTCTTCCTGCTCGACGGCGACGCGGCCCAGCCCTACCGCGCGCTGGTCGAGGCGACGCCGATCGACGTGATCGGGACGTTCGTCGCCGGCAGACCGATCGCCGGCGAGGCCGCCTTGCTCGAGGCTGTGCTCGGCGAGGGGCACCAGTGCGATGCCGTGCCGATGGACGACGGCCAGAGCTCGACTACCAAGCACGTCTGCCTGCTAGGCAGCGGGTACTCGCGGACAGTGGAGGACCTGGCCCAGGACGTCTTCGACGCCTACGACGGTCACACCTACGGCGACGGTCACAGCTACTACGACTCGGTCGACGACGTGTACCTCGCCTTTTGGACCGACTTCCCGGCCGAGGCGACGCCGGCCTCCTGCGCGCTGCCCGAGCTGGGCACGGACGGCGACGGCGACGGCGTGGAGGACGGCTTCGACGTCTGCCCCGCGATCTACGACCGCGAGCAGCGCGACTTCGACGGCGACGGCGCGGGCGACGCCTGCGATCCTTGCCCGCTGGATCCCAACGACGTCTGCTCGGCGGACGACCTGGACGGCGACGGAGCGACCAACGCCGAGGAGGTGATCGCCGTCAACGGCAACGACAACTGGTCTTGCGCGGTGACTTACCAGGAGGAGGCCAGCTGCGATTCCTGCCTGAGCGGAGAGATCTGCGAGAAGTCGGTCGCCGAGGTGGCGGAGCTGGTCTTTCCCAACGCCTACCCGGACAACGTGCCGCCCGAGATCGCGGTGCGCGTGGTCGACGCGGTGGTGATCGGGATCAACGGAGACGACAAGACCTGGATCGCCGATTCGGCGGGAGGCGCCTACAGCGGAATCTACGTCTACGGCGATCACCCGGCGCTGGAGCTGTACCAGACCGTGACCGTAGAAGGCGTGGTCCGCCCCTACCGGATCGGCACCACCTTGCAGATCGCGGCGGAGCAGAGCGGCTGGACCGCGGGCGCCACCGCGAGCGACAACCCGGTGCCGTACGCGGACGTCGACTGGCGGGTCGCGGCGACCGGCGGTCACGATCCCCGGGGTCTGCCCGCGCAGCACCGCTACCAGAGCGCGCAGATCGAGATCGGCGAGGTCTGCGTCGACGCGATCGAGGCGGAGAGCGGGCTCGTCGAGGAGCTGACCGTCAGCGGCTGCGCCAGCGCGGACGATCCCGAGTCGGTGACGGTCACGTTCTACCTGCTCGACGACGCGGACAAGCCGAGCGAGGGCGATCTGGCGGTCGACGACCACGTCACCGTGCGTGGCGTGCTGGGGTTCTTCTACGAAAGCCAGATCTACGCGATCACCACCGAAGACGTGACGGCGCTTTGAGAGGCCGCCGCTCGTTGCTTTCTGCCGCCGAGAGATCTGACGGCTTCGAGCGGCTCCGAGGGGATGAGGGCGCAGGGGTGAAAGCGTTGACACGAAGGCAATGAAGGCATAGACTGAAATCGACAAAGGGAGGACGAGATGAAGCAGATCACCGTGCGCAACGTAACCGGAGATCTCTCCGCGGCGCTCGACCGGGAACGGGCGAGGAAGGGGATGTCGCTCAACGCCACGGTTCTCGCGCTCCTGCGCCGGGCCCTCGGAATCGGTCCCGGGAAAACCTACGACAACGGTCTCGGACGACACGCCGGGAGCTGGTCCGAGGAGGAGGTGGAGGAGTTCGAGGCGGCCGTCTCGGATTTCGACCGGATAGACGAGGAGATGTGGAGTTGACGCGAATCTGCATGGACACGAGCGCCTACAGCCGGTTTCGGGGCGGCCACCTCGCCGCGGTCCGGGAGATGACGAGCGCTCGCGAGATAGGCGTGCCCGCGGTGGTGCTCGGCGAGCTACGCACCGGTTTCGCATTGGGCAAGAGGCGCGAGCGGAACGAGCGGGAGCTGGCCGTTTTTCTGTCCGAGCCGGTCTGCTCGGTCCTGGAGGTGGACGGCGACGCGGCGTCGATCTACGCGGAGATCGTCGTCGAGCTGAGACGGGCCGGCACGCCGCTGCCCACGAACGACATCTGGATTGCGGCTCTCGCGGCTCGGGACGGCCTGACAGTGCTCACCTTCGACCGGCACTTCGAGCGCATCGGCCGCGTGGGAAAACGGATTTTGGACTGAGCAGCGCGACGGGTAAGGAGCCGGGTGGCTCAGAAGCGCTCCCAGTGGAGCACGTCCTCGAGCGGGCGCTTGTCGAGCTCGGGCGGATCGTCGAACTGCATCCCCACCGGGACCAGCGCCACCAGCACGTGGCTGTCCGGAATCCCTAGCAGCTCGGCGATCGGCTTGCTGTAGGGCTTGTCCATCGCCTGCACCCAGCACGAGGCGAACCCCATCGCGTGGATCGCCAGCAGCATGTTCTCCGTGGCCGCGGCGCCGTCCAGGTAGACCGAGCGGTGCAACGCGTCGCCGCAGACCACGATGCAGGCCATCGCGTCTGCGATGAACGGCCCGTTGTCCGGAGCCAGCCTCGCGATCTCGTCCAGCGTGTCCGCCTCCCGGACCGCCACGAACTCCCAGCGCTGCTCGTTCATCGCGCTGGGAGCCAGCCTGCCGCAGTCCACGATCGTCTCGAGCTGCTCGCGAGTGATCGCCGCGGGCTGGTAGCCCCGTATCGAGCGCCGGGAGCGAATCGTCTCGATCATCTTTTCGCCTCGCATCTACCGAACCTCCCTTCGTCGCCGCGCGAGCCCCGTCAGAAACTGGCCACGCCGACCGTCCAGACGATCGCGGTCAGCGGACCGACGAAGGTCCCCAGCATGCCCGTGCGGATGCCCCACTTGACGAAGCCGTGGGTCGCCGACTGCGGAACCTCGGCGATCTCTTTTTTTCCGATCAGCCAGGCCGGCAGGCCCATCCCGAGCGCCAGCCAGCCGGCGACGATCGCGTGGGGCATGATGCAGAGAAACAGCGTCGAGGCGGAGCCGATCCCCAAAAAAAACGAGACGTAGGTCCGCCAGCGCACCCATGGGTTGTAGCCGGTGGGCGCCAGCGGGGCCGCCTCCTCGGGGTCCTTCACGGGTTTGACTGTGATCTCGTTGCCGTCGCCGTCCACCATGATCGAGCACCTCGCCGCGAGCCGGGGACAGTATAGCCCAACCTCGGCAGGTTGAAACCCGAGCGCCGTCGATGAGCGGAGATGTTTTTTGTTGTTTTATGATTGCGATTGACATGTTACGCACAATGACATATTCTTTCCGAAGAAAGCATCAGGGGGAGGCGGGGCGGAAGCTTGCAGAAAAGGAGTTCTGCCATGAAGACTGCCTGGATTCTTTCGGGGGCGCTTGCCGTTTTTCTGACCGGCTGCGATACGGGCGAATCCGCGGCCGATGGAGCCGACAGCGACACGCATTGGGCCGACGGAGCCAACAACGTCAACGGGATCTGCTCCTCGCATCCCTACACCTGTGAGGACCTGGTGCCGGAAGAGGAATGGCTCGATGCGCGCTGCTGCTTCGACAGCTCTATTTACTACTGCGAGAACGGCGAGGTGAAGTTGAATTCGTGCAGCAACGGCTGCGCCTACAGCGCCGAGCTCGATCGGGTCTACTGCTTGAGCCCCACTGGAACCGGCTCCGGGACCCAGGGCCCCACAGGCGGAGACTGGCCTGGAACAGAGCCCGATCCGGGCGGCGGGATATAGCGCTTCAGCGCTGCTTGACGCGTTCCCAGGGTCGTCCGTAGAACCTCGAGAGCCGGATGTCCATCTCCTCCAGCTGCTCGGCGAGCTGCTTCCAGAGACTCTCGAGATCGTTGGACATCACGATCACGTCGTGAAGCTTTCCCCGCTGGTCCTTGGCGTACTTGCGGCGGGTGAACTCGTACTCGAAGCCCTCGGCCTGCAGCACGTCGATCATCTCGCGCTGGCCGGCCAGCACCTCGGTGAAGACTCTCTCCACTCCGGCGCCGGCGGCCAGTCGTGACAGCACGCCGAGCAGCATCGGCTCGATTCCCATGTGGCGGTATTCGGGGTGCACCACTCCGCGCAGCTCGGCCACGTGGCGCGACCAGCCGAACGGCTCGCGGTCCATCGTGGCGTCTCCGACGATCCCGCCGTCCAGCTCGGCGATCACGCGCCAGTGATCGCCGTTGTCGATCTGGGCCAGCCGGGCGCGGGCGATCTCGGTCTCCGTCACGTTGTAGCGCAGGTAGATGCGGACGTCCTCCGGCAGAGCGGAGAGAAACTCGACCAGCGCCTCGACGTCCCTTTCCGGATCCGGCTGCCGAATCAGCACCTCGCGGCCGTCGGCGAGCCGTGAGAGCTCGCGTACTCTTTCCATCTCCCACCTCCGTTTCCACTCGAATCGCCCAAGCATGCCGGCTCCCGGAGAGCTTTCGCGGACCGGTGCCCGCCGGCGGTCCGAAGCGTAGCTCCGCGGCGCCGTCCTCGTCAACGGAGATCCGCCGATCAGGCGCGTTGCGATTGATCGCGCCCGCGCCGCAGAGAGGCGCCCACGCCGGCGGCGAACAAGGCCAGGATCACTCCCAGCGAGACCAGGGTCGGGACGTGGACCAGCTCGTGGGCCGCCATCTTGAGGCCGATGAAGACCAGGATTCCGGCAAGCGCGTACTTGAGGTAGGCGAAGCGATCGATCATCGCCGCCAGCACGAAGTACAGGGAGCGCAGGCCCAGGATGGCGAACACGTTTGAGGTAAGCACGATGAACGGATCGGTGGTGATCGCCAGCACCGCCGGCACCGAGTCGAGGGCGAAGACCACGTCGGTCGCCTCGATCACGAGCAGCACCAGGAACAGCGTGGTGAAGGCGAGCTTTCCTTGCCGGCGGACGACGAAGCGCGGGCCGCTGAAGTCGGAGGTAATGTTGAGCACGCGCCGCGCGGCGCGTACGTACCAGCTCCGCTCCGGGTCGCGCTCCTTCTCGCGGGAGAAGATCATGCGTGCCCCGGTGAACGCCAGGTATCCGCCGAAGACGTAGAACAGCCAGCCGAAGCGCTCCAGTAGCCAGACCCCGCCGAAGATCATCGCGCCGCGGGTCACGACCGCTCCGAGGATGCCCCAGAACAGCACCCGGTGCTGGTGCTCGGAGGCGACCGAGAAGTGGCCGAAGATCACCGCCATCACGAAGATGTTGTCGATCGAAAGCGATTTCTCGAGCACGTAGCCGGTCAGGTACAGCCACAGCGCCTGGCCTCCGCCGGCGCTCTCGCCGCCCGGGGCCCGCGGCAGCGCGGCGCCCAGCCAGTGGTGCTCGTAGATCGGGTAGACCAGCGCGCCGAACGACAGCCCGACCGCGATCCAGACCGCGGTCCAGATAGCCGCCTCCTTGATCTCGACGCGGTGGGCGTGGCGGTGGAAGACGCCCAGGTCGAGCGCCAGCAAGATGATCACGATGCCGGCGAAAGCGAGCCACAGCCAGATCAAGCTCCGCACCTCCCGAGGGGTAGCCGTTGCGTCCTTTTCTCCAAAGACGGACACTGAGGTATATCCGTTCGGGGAAGGGAGGCAAGCTGCGATGCAGAGAGTCAAGATCGTGGCCACGCTCGGACCGGCCAGCGCCAGCCCGGAGGTGGTGGGAGCGATGATCGAGGCCGGGCTGGACGTGGCCCGGCTCAACTTCTCGCACGGCGGGCCCGAGGACCACGCCCGCCTGGTGGAGGTCGTGCGCGCCGAGTCGGAGCGGCGGCGGGCCCACGTCGCGATCCTGGGCGACCTGTGCGGGCCCAAGATCCGCGCCGGGAAAATGGCGGGCGGCGAAGCGATGCTGCACGCCGGCGAGCGCACGACGATCACGACCGAACGGGTCGAGGGCACGGCCGAGCGCTTCTCCACCTCCTACCGCGAGCTGCCGGACGACGTTCGCCCCGGGGATCGCATTTTGCTGGACGACGGGCTGCTCGAGCTGCGCGTCTTTGCGGTGCGCGCCGGCGAGGTGGACTGCGAGGTGGTGGTCGGCGGGCCGCTGCGCGATCACAAGGGGATGAACGTTCCGGGCACGCCGCTCTCGACGCCGGCGCTGACCGACAAGGACCGCCGGGATCTGCGCCTGGCGCTCGAGCTGGGGGTCGACTACCTGGCGCTCTCGTTCGTGCGCGATCCGGCCGACGTGCGCGCCGCCAAGGAGCTGGCCGGCGAGGTGCCGGTGATCGCCAAGATCGAGAAGCCCGAGGCGGTCCGGCGGCTGGCGGAGATCATCGAGGCGGCCGACGGGCTGATGGTCGCGCGCGGGGATCTCGGAGTGGAGGCCGGGGCCGAGAAGGTGCCGCTGATCCAGAAGCGCCTGATCCGAGACGCGGCGCTGCGCGGGCTGCCGGTGATCGTCGCCACCCAGATGCTCGACTCGATGATCCGCAACCCCCGACCCACCCGCGCCGAGGTCTCGGACGTGGCCAACGCGGTGCTGGACGGGGCCGACGCGGTGATGCTCTCCGGCGAGACCGCCAGCGGAGGCTACCCGCTCGAGGCGGTGCGCGAGATGGCCGCGATTCTCGACGAGGTGGAGGCCAGCGAGATCTTTCGCCGCCTGCCGCCGCCGCTGCGCGTCGAGGAGCGCAGCTTTTCAAACGCGATCGCCAGATCCGCGGTGACCGCGGCCGAGGAGCTGGATCTGCGCGCGCTGGCGGTCTACACCGAGACCGGGCACTCGGCATCGCTGGTGGGAGCCTGCCGGCCGCTGGCCGCGGTGGTCGCGCTCTCGCGCCACGAAGGCGTCCTGCGCCGACTCTCCCTGCGCTGGGGGGTGATCCCGGTCCACGCAGACTGGATCGAGGGCGTCTCCGGAGTGGTGGAGCAGGCCGAGCGGATCCTGCTCGAGCGGGGGCTGGCCGAGCCCGGGGACGACGTGGCGATCACCTTCGGCATGCAGGACATGACCGGCCCGGGCCGCACCGACGTGCTCAAGCTCTGGAGAGTGCGTGGCTGATTGGCCCGGACCTCTCCGGCGAAAGCAGAATCCGACTGTTGACAGTCGCGCGGGGTCGGAAAAGGATCCTCTCATGTCTGCCTCCTCCGACTTCGTGCATCTGCATCTTCACAGCCAGTACTCCCTGCTGGACGGCGCGGTGCGGCTCCAGGAGCTGATCCCGATCGTCGCCGAGCAGGGGATGCCCGCGGTGGCGGTCACCGACCACGGCAACATGTTCGGCGCGATCGATTTCTACAAGCGCGCGATCGCCGCCGGAGTCAAGCCGATCCTGGGCTCGGAGGTCTACATGGCGCCCGGCGATCGGCGCGACCGCAAGCAGCGCGGCAACTACCACCTGATCCTGCTGGCGCGCGACGAGGAGGGCTACCGCAACCTCAAGTACCTTGTCTCGATCGGCTACGTGGAGGGCTTCTACTACAAGCCGCGGATCGACAAGCAGATTCTCAAAGAGCGCTCCGCCGGCCTGATCGGATCGACGGCCTGCCTGGGCGGCGAGGTGCCCCAGGCCTTCCTGCGCGGCGGATTCGAGGCGGCCAGGAGGGCGGCGCGCTCGCTGGCCGAGCTGTTCGAGCCGGGCTGCTTCTTCCTCGAGGTGCAGAGCAACGGCTACCCCGAGCAGCAGCGCTACAACGAGGCGCTGCGCCGCATCGGACAGGAGCTGGATCTGCCATTGCTGGCGACCAACGACGTGCACTACCTGCACGCCGACGACGCCCGCGCGCACAACGCCTTGATGTGCATTCAAAAGGGGATCACGCTCGACGATCCCAAGAATGTCTCGGATCGCTACTCCGACGAGCTGTATCTCCGCAGCGGCGAGGAGATGCGCGAGGTGCTGGGGCGCTACCCCGACGCGGTGGAGAACACCCTGCGCGTCACCGAGATGTGCAGCGAGGTCACGCCGACGAGGCCGACCGAGTTCCCCGACTACGAGGTGCCCGAGGGCGAGACGCTCGACGAGCACCTGCGGCGCACCAGCCACGAGGGGCTCAACCGCCGCTTCGACGAGATCGAGAAGATCGGGAGCAAGGTGGACAAGGCCGCCTACCGCAAGCGGCTCGACGGCGAGCTGGACGTGATCTGCTCGATGAAGTTCCCCGGGTACTTCCTGATAGTCCAGGACTTCATCAACCACGCCAAGAGCCGGGGAATCCCGGTCGGGCCGGGACGCGGCTCGGGCGCCGGCTCGCTGGCGGCCTACGCGCTGCGGATCACCAACATCGATCCGATTCCGCTGGGGCTGCTCTTCGAGCGATTCCTCAACAAGGATCGCGTCTCGATGCCCGACTTCGACATCGATTTTTGCAAGGACAGGCGCGAGGAGGTGATCGCCTACGTGGTGGGCAAGTACGGTGAGCACAACGTGGGCCAGATCGCCACCTTTCACCAGCTAAAGAGCCGCTCGGCGGTGCGCGACGTGGGGCGCGTGATGGGGATGCCCTACTCCGAGGTGGACAAGATCGCCAAGCTGGTGCCGGAGGGGCCCAAGGTGACGCTGGCCTCGGCGCTGGAGAGCGAGGAACGGCTGCGGGCGGCGCGACGTTCCGACGCGCGGATCGCGGAGCTGCTGGGCTACGCCGAGCGCCTGGAGAACCTCAACCGGCACGCCGGGATGCACGCCGCCGGAGTCGTGATCGGCAACCGGCCGCTGTGGGAGTACGTGCCGGTCTTCAAGGGCTCGGATCGCGACCAGGTCACGCAGCTGGTCAGCCAGTTCGACATGAACTACGTGGAGGAGGCCGGGTTGATCAAGTTCGACTTCCTCGGTCTCAAGACCCTGACCGTGGTCGCGACCGCGGTCGATCTGATCGAGCGGCGGCCGGACGTGGACGATCCGGTCGACATCGACAACCTGCCGCTCGAGGACCGCGCCGTCTTCGACCTGATCTCCGGCGGCGACACCTGGGGTGTCTTCCAGCTCGAATCGCGGGGCTTCCAGGAGCTGCTGCGCCGCCTGCGGCCGGACTGCTTCGAGGACATCGTGGCCGCGGTGGCGCTCTACCGGCCCGGCCCGCTGGAGGGCGGGATGGTCGATCAATTCGTGGAGTGCAAGCACGGCCGGCAGCGGATCAGCTACCCCCATCCCCTGCTGGAGCCGGTGCTGAGAGAGACCTACGGGGTGATGGTCTACCAGGAGCAGGTGATGATGGCGGCGCGGATCCTGGCCGGCTTCTCGCTGGGCGAAGCCGACATCATGCGCCGCGCGATGGGCAAGAAGAGGCCCGAGGAGATGGCGCGGCAGCGGCGGATTTTCGTCGCCGGCTGCGAGGAGCGCGGGGTAGATCATCAGAAGGCCAACGAGGTTTTCGACCTGATCGACAAGTTCGCCGGCTACGGCTTCAACAAGAGCCACTCGGCGGCCTACGCCAAGATCACCTACCAGACCGCCTGGCTCAAGGCGCACTACCCGGTGGAGTTCCAGGCCGCGCTGCTGACCTGCGACCGCGAGGACACCGAGAAGGTGGCCAGGTACATCCGGGCCGGCCGCGAGACCGGGGTCGAGGTGCGTCCGCCCGATATCAACCGCTCGCGCACCGAGTTCACCGTGGCCTACGACGGCGAGGATCCGGAGCGCGGAACGATCCTGTTCGGCCTGGGCGCGATCAAGGGAGTGGGCTCGGCGGCGCTGGCCGCGATCCTGGAGGCGCGGGAGGACGGCCTGTTCGAGGACATCTTCGATTTCGCCACCCGGGTCGATCTCGGCAGGGTCAACCGCGTCGCGATCGAGTCGCTGATCAGGGCCGGGGCGTTCGATTCGACCGTGGCCGCAAGCGAGGTCGACCGCGGGCAGATCTTCGGCGTGATGGAGAGCGCGCTGGAGCAGGGGCGGGCGGCGCAGCGCGATCGCGAGGTGGGGCAGACCAACCTCTTCGGCGCCCTTTCTCCGCCGAAAGCGGGATCGGGCCGCCTCGAGGACCTGGCCGGCTACGAGGACGCGCCGCGCTGGGACCAGCGCACCCTGCTGGCCCACGAGAAGGCGGCGGTGGGCTTCTACATGTCGGGCCATCCGATGGATCGCCACGCCGCCGAGGCGCGCAGGCTGACGAGCTGCACCGCCTCGGGAATAGCGGAGCTGGATCGCGGCACCAAGATCACGCTGGCCGGAATGGTGATGGACTACACCGAGAAGACCACGCGCTCGGGCAAGCGGCTGGGGCTGTTCGCGCTGGAGGATCTCAGCGGGCGGGTCGAGGTGGTGGTCTACTCCGAGAAGCTGGGGCTCTACGCGGACGTCCTGCAGCGCGAGGAGCCGCTCTTCGTCGCCGGCGGCGTGCGGGTCGACGACCGCGGCGAGGACGTGACCCGCTCGGTGATCCTCGACGAGGCGATGCCGCTGCGCGACGTGCGATCCAAGCGCACGCAGGCGATCCACATCCGGCTGGCGGCCGACTTCTTCCCGCGAGACGGGCTGGGCGAGCTGAAGAAGCTGCTGGAGAAGCACCCCGGCCGCTGCGACGCCTTCTTGGAGGTGGAGATCCCGAGCCGCTCGGTGACCACGATCGACCTGCCGGTCCAGTACCGCCTCGCTCCCAGCGACGAGCTGCTCGACACGCTCTCGGGGCTGAAAGGCGTGCGCTACGAGCTGAAGTGAGCGCTTCGTCGTCTTCTGGTCAACGTCGGAGATGCTTGTTGGGCGACCGCGGCCGAGATAGAATCGACTATGTGGAAGGATTCGTACCGGCTCGGGAGGCTAGCCTCGATTGGCGGGAGGATTTGTCGCGACTCGGAGGCCTCGCGGGCGGGTCGGGAGGCGGCTCGCAGAGGTCCGCGCGGCTGCGCGCGACGCTGAGCCAGGCGCTGGCGACGCCGGAACGCGAGCTCTCGTCGCGCGAGCTCGAATGCCTGAGGGCCTTGCTGCTGGCGATATCGGGGCAGTTTCCCTCGCTGCTCGATGAGTGGTTTCACCATTCTTCCCGAGTCCGAGCGCGCCTGGGCGGCGAGCCGAGCGGGCGCGAGATCAAGCTGGCGCGGATAGCCGCGCGCAACATCTCGAGGTACCTGTGAGCGCGATCGACAAAGAGCTGATCGAGCGTTTCGTCGAGCTGGCCGCCCGGCGGCTGCGAGGCGAGTGGGTTGTGATGGGCGGGACCGTGCTGCACCTGGTGGGCCTGGAGGAGCGCACCACCTTCGACATCGACGTGGCCGGCCCTCGCGAGGCGGAGATGGAGCAGTCGCTGGAGCTGATGCGCATCGCCGAAGAGCTGGGGCTGCCGGTCGAGGCGATCAACCAGGCCGGGGCGTTCTTCCTCCATCGGATCGAGGGATGGCGCGAGCACGTGGTGCCGGTGCGGACGAGCGAGCGGGCGAGCGTGCTGCGGCCCGACGCGACCCTGTTCTTGCTGCTCAAGCTGTCCAGGCTCACGGAGTCGGACCTGGCCGACTGCCGGGCGTTCGTCGGCGGAGCGGCAGAGCGCGGCGAGAAGATCGACGTGGATCGCATCGAGCGGGCCATCGACGACGAGCTGAGCGACGAAAATCTCTCCACCGCCAGGCGGGAGAGACTGCGAGCCCTGTCGGATCTCGTCTCGCATTGACATGTGACATGTCATGTGTCATGTTGCATAACATGAAAATCATCAACGCGGTAGAGCTCAGACAATCCCTCGGCAAGGTGGTCGCCAGGCTCGAAAAGGGCGGCGAGCCGATCCTGCTCGCGCGCGGCAAGCGTGTCGTGGCCGCGCTGATATCGCTTTCGGATTTCGAGGAGCGTTTCGTGGCCGAGGCGGCGTCCGCGGCGCGCCTGGAGATCCTCGAGGAGATGGACGCCCTGGCGCGGCCGTCGAGCGAGGGCGGGGACGCGGCCCGGATCGTGCGCGAGATGCGCGATCATGGCTAGACCGCCGACGATCCTCGACACCTCGGTCGTGGTGAAGTGGTTTTTCACCGACGAGCCCCTGAGAGCGGAGGCCCTCGCCGTTCGGGCGGCGGTGGCGGACGAGCCCCGGCTTTTCGTCGTGCCCCATCTCTTCTACTCCGAGATGATCCACGTCCTGGCGAGAAAATCCGGTCCGGACGAGGCTTTCGTGCGGCAGGCGCTGGGATTGCTGCTGCGGCTGGGCCTGGTCACCCTGGGCTTGTCGGAACGAGGCCTGGCCGATTGCGCGGCGTGGGCTTGCAAGGGTCTGTCCGGCTACGACGCCACCTTCGTCGCCCTGGCCGGAGAGTGCGACGGAGTCTGGCTGACGGCCGACGAGAAGGCGGCCGCTCGCGTACCCGACCGCCTGGCCCGCCATCTCGCCGACTGGAAGTAGGGCCGCTCCTCGGCGCAGAGGCAGAAGGGGGAGCTTCCTTCCCGCCCGGTGAAAAGGATGCTCACCGCTCCTTTTCGGCTCATCCGGATCCAGCCGTTTTCATCTCCGCGTCCGTGCGCCGCGCCC
>CAZHCG010000056.1:0-26875 GCA_964530995.1 uncultured Myxococcales bacterium | reverse complement strand
GACCGCGGCCCTAGTGGCCGAGGCTCTCGACCGGAGCCGGCGGCATCCTCGATCCGCGGCGCTGTCCCGCGGGGATGAACCCCGCGGCCACGAAGCCCGCCCAAGCCCCCGGCTCGGGCGGGCAGCCCCTTCGGGGCGACATCCCAACGCCTCGATCCGCCGGTCAGCGTTCGTCCGCCACCGACGACCTGCCTCCGGCCCGCTCGGCTCTCGTCGCGCTTCGGCCGCGGCGGTGCTCTCGTACCTCTCGGGATACCAGGGCCGAGAGCCGGGAGTGCTCTCATAGGGCGAGCTTCATCAGGAAAGCGTCTCCATATAGGCTGTTAGCTATCGTCTCGTTCGACTCGCCCGGGCCGAAGACCGCCTCGTCCTCGTACGAACCGGCCACTCTCAGGCTCCCGTCCGGGGCGACGCCGATCGCATTGGCGCTGTCGTAGCCGGCCCCCTCGTTCATGGTGTCACGGACACTGAAAAGGGGCGCCTCGACAAGCAAGCACTGCTCTTTGGGCTTTTACCGAACCGAAAAAGGGTCTATATTCGAACCGGAGGCCACGGATGAGCACCGATGAAGACATCAGACCGGTCACCTACCTGAAGGCGCGAGCCGCGGACCTGCTCGACCAGATCAACGATACGCGCCGGCCGGTGATCATCACCCAGCGCGGTGAGCCGCGGGCCGTTCTGGTAGATCCCCGCAGCTACGATCGCACCCGGGCCGCGCTGGGATTGCTCAAGCTCCTGGCGCAGGGCGAGGAGGATGTGCGTCGCGGCCGGGTGGAGCCGCAGCGGAAGGCCTTCGATTCCATCGCAAAAGAGATCGAGGGCCGATGAGCGACGGCTTCGAAGTTCTCTGGACAGAGACGGCGCGACGTGACCTGAGCGGCATAGCCCGCTTCATCGCGGAAGACAGCGTCGCGGCCGCGCTCGGCGCGATACGCCGAATCGAGGAGGCGGCCGCCGCGCTGTGCACCGTGCCCGAGCGCGGCCGGATAGTGCCCGAGCTGCGAGACCAGGGAGTGTCCCGCTACAGAGAGCTGGTCGTCGCTCCGTGGAGAGTCGTATACCGCGTCGAAGAGCAGAGGGTCTACGTGCTGTCGGCACTCGACTCCAGGCGCAACCTCGAGGACATTCTGCTGGACAGGCTCGTGGGGATAGACTGAATCGCCCGCACTCGCAGTGACACGGACACTGAAAAGCGCGGACAATCCTCGGCAGTGCCCTGACCTCGCCTTGACACTCCGAGCAGCGGTAGCGACCGCCGAAGACGTGACCCTCGTGCTCCCACTTCTCGTTGAGCTGGCGGGCGACCTTGCTGTTGAAGTCGCGGTAGAAGCCGGGGATGTTCTCCAGCTGCTGCTCTCTTTCGACCGAGGCCCCGGAGTGCGGGTGGTCGATGTTGGAATCGAGCCAGTGGAGCAGGACCGGGTTGTCCCGCTGTGCCCTGGCCGCGGCGGAGCCGATGATGTTGATCACGCTGGGCTCGGGGATGATGTCGTTGTCCGGCGACAGCGCCTCGGGCGGGCTCCTCAGCGAGAGCAGCGGATTGTCCGGGTGGTGGTCCGGCTTGAACATGAACTGGCGGTCGACGATGTTGGAGACCATCGAGTAGACGATCCCCGGCTCGAAGATTCTGATCGGATGTCCCATGCCCACTACATCGGACGCCGGGCCCCGAGAGTTGCAAAAAAGTCTGGCCCGGCACGAAAAACCGCCGGGAACGGAACTTTCCAATCAGCTACCTATCAACTAACGCCGCGCTTCAGCGTGTCTGACCGTTGATCCTGAGGAATCCCACAGCGCGGATTGTTCAGATCACGAGCACAGCCGAGTTGACACTCCCGGAAGTGCCGATCCATACTCCCCGCGCCCGTGCGGCCCGCAAAACGGCCGGGAAAGGCGAGCCCTTCGATGAAGCTCTTCTCCGGAAAGATCCCGATCATCGCCGCCGAGATCACCAAGACGCTCGTCAGCGAGAACCAGGTAGAGACCGAGGAGCCCGACGAGGTGGAGCTCGACGTCCAGGCCGTGCTCAAGGAGTACATCCGCACCGACCGCGAGCTGACCGAGGAGGCCAAGGACGTCTGCGAACGTCGCGGAATGTCCTACTCCGCGTTTCCCAAGATCAAGCACCAGCTGGCCGAGCGGCGCGGCTTCCAGACCGGCGACGAGTCGCTCGACTACATCATGGATCAGATCATCGGCGCCTTCATGCACAGCCAGTTCGTCGACGAGATCTTCTCCGAGGATCACGATCTCAAGCGCACGATGCGCACCGTGCTGAAGCGGCACACCGAGATCGAGGACGAGCTGGACGAGGAAGCCCGGGCCAAGATCAAGAACCTCGAGGAAGGTACCCGCGACTGGGACATCGAGTACAAGCGGGCCATGCAGCAGGTCAAGCGCCGCCGCGGCCTGTCCTGAGCCTCACTCGACGCCCGGCGTCGGCGTCCACACTCCGAGAAAATCCACACCGTTGTCGTCGCTGTCGATCCCGCCCACGCGGAAGAAGCACGGCGAGCCGTCGTCGCCCACCGCCTGCCCCTCTCCGTGATCGCCGCCGCCTCCCAGCTGGACCGCGTCGACCACCTCTCCGGCGCGCAGCAGCCTGATCGCGAACGAGCCGCTGTCCGGCAGGTCGCCGAGCGGATCCACCAGGTCGGCATCGACGCTCGGCACGCCCCCGATCACGATCGTCCCGTCGTTGTCGAGCGTCTCGCCGGCCAGCGAGAGCGACTCCAGCAGCAGCCCGCTGGATCCGTCCACCAGCTCCAGGGAGATGTCGTCGGTGCTCGTTCCCGGCTCCAGCCAGATCTCGACGAACGAGCCCGGCGCGCTGCGGCACAGCTCGCCGACCACCGAGGCGCGGCGCAGGTTGAGCATGTAGCCGCCCGCGCTGCCCAGCTGGCCGAGCACCGCGATCTGCCGTCCGCTCGGGTCGCCGTCGAAGAAGAGGCGCGGGTCGTCGTCGGCCTGCGCGGGCCAGCCGTCGCTGGCCTGGAGCACCTCGTCCGCGCCGTCGCGCAGCTCCAGCCTGGCGTCGGGCACGGCCCAGGGGCGATCCATCGCGCCGCGGGCGATCACGATCGCGGCGAGGCGGCAGCTCGTCTCCGCGACCGCGACGCGGTCCACGTCCAGCGCGGCGTCGATCGCACCGCGGGCCAGCAGCGGCGCGAGGCAGGGATCGCCTATCTCCAAAGCCTCGGAGGGGTCGTCGTCGGGCTCGACCAGTTCGGTCGCGGCCGAGCCTAGGGAAAACAGCTCCGCGCGACAGGGATCCCCGGACGGATTTCCCACCGGGGAGACGGCCAGCAACGCCACCGAGTCGTTTACCAGCCAGAGCCGCCCTCCCTCCACTCTCTCCTCGGCGACGATCCCGTCATCGGCCAGCAGCTCGATCGCGGTCTCCGCATAGTCGGCGTCGTCCGCCCTGGCGCGCACGACCGCCGGCGGATCGCCCGGATCGACGCTGAGCAGCTGAGCTTCGCCCTCTTCCAGGTAGCCGCTCCAGGGCTGCTCCGCGGCCAGGGACGACGAGGCCAGCGGCTCCAGCTGGACGAGCCCGACCAGCGCGCCGCGACTGGCGGTGACCAGCAGCGGGATTCCGCCGGCCGGCGGATCGATGTCGTGAGCCACGTCCAGCGCGACCAGGGCCTCGCTGTCCGAGATCACCTCGAGCAGCGCGGCGGCGGCGCCCGTCGCTCCGGCCCGGGCGGTGGACAAGACCGGATCCAGCGAGGCGGCCGGAATCCCGGCCGGGATCTCGATCCCGATCTCGGCGCCCCTTGCGCCGGGCGCGACCTCGTCGGGCGACAGCTCGAGCGTCAGCGTCTCGTCGTCCCCCACCACCTCGAGCGGAGCGACCAGCCACTCGCTCCCAATCTTGAGCACGACCCCCATCCAACCGCCCGGGCCTTGCGGCTCCAGCGAGATCTCCAGCTCGGCGGTACCGGCGGACAGCGCGGTCAGCCGCTCGATATCGACCCCCACCTCGGGCGGCAGCTGCGCGACCGCCCCCTCCAGGTCGGCCCCCTCGGCGTCGACCAGCAGCACCGGGTTGGGATCGTCCTGGCGCGATACCTGCGCAGGGGAAAGCGAGAACACGCCCCCGCTGCGGGGCAGCCCGCGCAGCGTCGCGGCCGCGCGGCCGGCGGAGGTCTCCAGATAGACGACGGTCATGTCCGTCCTGGCAGTCAACCCGACGTCCACCTCCAGCTCGCCCTCGCCCTGCCCCGCGAGCGACGCGTCGCGCAGATCGATCGCCGGATCGTCGAAGCCGACCTCCACCCCGCCATCCAGCGCCAGACCGCTCGATTCGAAAGACAGCACCACGTCGCGCCTGCCCGCCATCACCACTCCCGGCGAGACGTCACACCACGGCACGTCGCCGGACGGCACGATCTCGACGAAAGTCTCCAGCTCCAGCTCCCCGTCCAGCACCCTGAGCAGGGCCGGCCCCACCGGTGCGTCGTCCGCGACCCGGAGCTGCAACGTCAACGAGCTGCCGTCGATCGCCGGAGACTGGTAGACTATCTGGACTCCGGAGCGGATCAGCACCTCCACCTCCGCGCTTTCGGAGAACTGCCCCGCCGACTGGAAGACGAGCACCGCGTAACCGTCGTAGCCCTGCGGTATCGAGAGCGGATCCGGGACGGCCAGGCTCGGACCCTCCGGCTCCTCGATCCCGAGGTGGGCCGCGACCGCCTCGCCGCCGGAGGTGACTTCGAGCACCACGCTCGATCCCTCGAAGCAAGGGTCGACACTGATCTCGACCGCCATCGCGTTGGGCGACTCGCTGGACTGGAGCACCTCCCAGTTATCGACCTGGCAACCGTCTGCGGCGATCTCCACGCCGAGCGGATCGACGAAGGCGAAGTTGACCGCCTGGGCGATCAGCAGCTCCGACTCGCAGCCGCGCGGCAGCGACTCGGGGCTGACCGTCATCACCGGACTGGCCAGCGCGGCCAGCACCGTGAAATCGGTCTGGACGACCTCGTCTCCGGTCGTGACGCGCAGCGGCGTCGGTCCCAGCACCGCCCACTCGTCGACCATGATGTTGAGCGACAGCTGCGTATCGCTCTCCACCGAGACAGCGGTCACCTCGACTCCCGGGTTGGCCGGAAACTCGACGATCGTCCCGCCGCCGCCCGAGCTGTCGGTGTCCGTTCCGGACGCCTGCTGGAAATGCGTCCCGCTGCCGGTCACGCTCAAGCTGGCCTGGACCGCCGACTCCCCTCCGGCCGGACGCACGATCTGGTCCGGGTCCACCTGGATCGTCGGGTAGATCTTCTCCTCGATTTCGAACTCGCCGCGGGCGACCCGCGCCCCGCTGGTGACCGCGACCTCCATCGTCCCGATCGGAGCGTTGCCCGCGATTTCGACGAAAACCGTCATTTCGGTGGCTGACTCGAGCAGCTGCTCCTCGATCGCGACGTGGCTCCCGTCGCCGAAGATCACGTGGTTGTTCTCCGCGTCGAATTCCCCTCCCTCCACGCTCAGCTCCAGCTCCAGGTTCGTGGAGCCGGCCGCCGCGCCCGGAGGAACGATGCTCAAGAGGGGATCGTCCAGCCGCTCGCGGACCTCGAAGACCCCGCTCGGCTTCGGCCCGGATCCACACGCCAGCTCGACCGTGTGCGCTCCGACCTCGGCGTCGGGATCCACCGCGATCTCGACCCGCAGCAGCTGGGGCGAGAGCACCTGCACCACGTAGACCTCTATCTGCGCCGCCTCGGCCGAATCGAAGATTACCGCGTCCACGGCCGTTGCCGGGTCGGCGAGCTGCCCGCACTCGTCGAACTCGACACCCGGAGCGGAGATCTGGACCACGAGCGAGGCGCCCTGCAGAGCCGAGGACGGATCGAGCAGCAGCTCCGCCGCCTCGTCGCGATCTCCCTGGGGAGAGCAGACCGCCAGGAGCGCCGCCGGAGCGACCCGTATTGCAGCACGAAGCCAAGCTGTTATCCTCGACATGATGACAATTTAATACCTCGGCTCCGGGTGACGCAACACCGGTTCCGAGCTGCCGGGAGGTTTTGGCGATGTACATCCCCAAGGTCGAAGAGAAGCACTACTACTGTTTCAAGTGTGGCCAGGAGATCGATTTCGATCGAATCAAGATGGCCCGCACCGACACCTGTCCGCACTGCGGGCAGGATCTGCACTGCTGCAAGAACTGCGAGTACTGGGATCCCGGCTACCACAACCAGTGCCGTGAAAGGATCGCCGAGTACATCGCGGATCGCGAGCGAGCCAACTACTGCACCCACTTCACCTTCCGCGACGGCAAGCCCGAGACCGAGGACCAGGACGCGGCCAAGGCCAAGCTGGAATCCCTTTTCAAGTAGCGGAGAATCAAATAAGAAGGGTCGCGGAGGTATGCCCGTGGGTCTGTGCAGCATGACCGGATTCGGCCGCGGAGCCGCGCCCTTCGAGCAGGGGCGCCTGGTGGTCGAGCTGCGCACGCTCAACCATCGTTTTCTGGATATCCGCGCCCGGGCCCCCCGCGAGCTGATGGCCGCCGAGCCCCTGCTGGAAAAGCTCGTGCGCAACGCGATCGAGCGGGGTCACTGCACCGTGCACCTCTCCTACGAGGGCCCGGGAGGGGGAGCGGCCAGCGTCGACGCCGAGGTGCTCGGCACCTACCTGCGCCAGCTGATCGCGGTGGGCGAGGACGTCGATCTGTGCCTGGCCGACCTGGTGCCTGTCCTCTCCGCGGCGCCGGACCTCTACCGCCTCCCCGCCTCGGCCGACGACGAGCGGATCTCGGAGTCGGTCGGCGCGGCCTTCGAGCACGCCGCCACCGAGCTGATCGCGATGAGAAAGGCCGAGGGCGAGGCGATGGCCGGGCAGATCCGGAAGCTGGCGGAAGACGCGCGCGCCTCGGTGGATCGGCTGCTCGAGATGTCCGACGGCTTCACCGAGTCCCTGTTCCGCCGCGCCCGGGAGCGGATCGCCCTGCTGCTCGAGGAGACCGGGGTCGAGGTCGACTCCGGCCGGCTGGAGACCGAGGCGGCGCTGCTCGCTGATCGCGCGGACATCACCGAGGAGATCACCCGCCTGCGCAGCCACTGCGACCAGATGCTGGGTCTGATCGAGTCGGACGGCTCGGTCGGACGCCGCATGGAATTTCTCTTGCAGGAGATGGGGAGGGAGGCCAACACGATCGGCGCCAAGGCGGCGCTGTCCGAGCTGACTCACGAGATAGTCGGTTTCAAGGCCGAGCTGGAGAAAATGCGCGAGCTGGCCCAGAACGTGGAATAGAAACGCGCCCGGAGAGCCATGACCAAGAAGAACCAACCCCTGCTGCTGATCGTCTCGTCGCCTTCCGGTGCCGGGAAAACCACTCTCTGCCACCGGTTGCTCGACGAGTTCTCCGACCTGCGCTTTTCGGTCTCGCACACGACCCGCCCGCCTCGCAAGGACGAGGTCGACGGACGCGACTACCACTTCGTCGGCGAGGCCGAGTTCGATCGGATGGTCGACGACGAGCTGTTCATCGAGTGGGCCGAGGTGCACGGCAATCGCTACGGAACCGCGCACGCCGAGATCCGGGCCGCCTGGATGGAGGGAATGGACCTGGTTTTCGATGTCGATTACCACGGCGCCAGGAAGATCAAGGACGAGTACTGCGAGGCCATCGGCGTGTTCGTGCTGCCGCCCTCGATCGAGGAGCTGGGGCGCCGCCTGCGGCTGCGCGGAACCGAGACCGACGAATCGATAGAGCGCCGCTTCCAGGCGGCCGTCGAGGAGATCAGGCGCTACGAGGTGTTCGACTACATCGTGACCAACGAGGTGGTCGACGTGGCCTACCGGGACGGGCTGCGCGCGATCCTGCTCGCCGAGCGTCAGCGCCGGCAGCGCCGGGCGAGCACCGCCGAGGCTCTGCTCGAGGATTGAGGCGAGGTCGAGCAGAGGACCGGGTACGGCGCATTCCCCTCCGACCCCTCCGAGCCCGCGGATCTCACAGGTCGAGGATGCCGAGCAGCGTCTCGATCGGCGAGGCTGCCACGCCGGGAGCGCCCGGCGCCGAGCCGCACGCGCAGCCGCCGACCTGCGGGCCGCTGTCGTCCTCCTCGCCGAAGCCGCCCCCGTCGTGGTCCGTGCTATAGGAGCTGTCGCTGTCTCCGCCGGTGTCGTCCGTGCCGATGCACTCCGCCACCTGCGGCACGCAGATGTTCCAGATCGGATCGCAGTTGCCCGAGCTGCAGTCGTCGTCGGTGAGGCAGTCCATCATGCACATTCCGTACTGGTTCTCCCCGACCGTGTAGACCCAGCAGCGGAAGCCCTCCGGGCAGTTCGAGGTGCAAAAGTCGTACTGGTACCACTCGGGGGTATTGCCCGAGGGGCACCCGGAGAACAGGGCGCAGCGGCGCAGGCACAGCCCGCAGTTTCCGGCCTCGACCGGCCCCTCTTCCGTGAACCAGTTGGGATAGGGCCAGCAGTCGTCCAGCCCCGTGTTGACGCAATCCCCGGTCGAGCCGCTCACCTCGTCGTACTCGTAGCGGCACTCCCCGCCCAGCTCGCCGTACTCCACCGGTCCGACCGGCCCTCCGTTGCAGCCCGACTTGGCCAGCACCTCCTCGTCCAGAGCATCGTCGAGGCAGCACGGATCGTCGACGTTCTGGCAGAAGTCCTCGGGCTCGGTATCCGTGTCCGCGCCCGTGTCGCCTCCCGTGTCCGTACCGCTGTCCGTATCGGAGCCGCCGTCCAGGCCTGCGTCCGAATCGCTGTCCGTGTCGGCCCGGGCGTACGATCCCAGAACGAGCCAGGCGAACGCCAGGGCGACGCCGATTGTTCTGCAAAGCATTCTCACTCCTCGCGCGGCGCCCCTCTCCTCGACGAGAAGGGGCATGCCCTCCCCTGCTCGTCTATTTTAGCAATTATCGCACCAGGTTCCAGCTAGAGCGAATTCGGGGCTCAGCCCTGGTCGCGCTCGAGCCACTCGCGGAAAGCATCGAAGGAGGACTCGCGTCCCAGGAAGTGCTCGACCTGCTCCGAGGCGTCCACCGCCCCGCCGGCGCCGATCACGTAGCGGCGATAGCGGCGGGCTGTCTCGCTGTCCATCAGCCCCTCTTCCTCGAAGCGGGTGAAGACGTCCTTGGCCAGCACCAGCGACCACATGTAGGTGTAGTACATCGAGCTGTAGCCCTCGATGTGGCCGAAGCTGGCGTAGCCGTGCGTGCCCTCCTCGTAGGGATAGGGGTTGTATTTCCGCTGGACATCCTGGAGCACGCCCAGCAGGTCGATCCCGTCCGGATCGCGGTTGTAGTAGTTGTAGGAGAGCGCAGCGTAGAACATCTGGCGCATCACGTGCACGCCCTTGCCGAACTCGTCGGCCGCCTTCATCTTCTCCACCAATTCGGCCGGAATCGGCTCGCCGGTCTCGACGTGCGTGGCGAAACCGGCCAGCACGGCGGGATCCCAGGCCCACTCCTCCATCAGCTGCGAGGGCACCTCCACGAAGTCCCACTCGCAGGCGATCCCCGAGAGGTTGACCCAGTGGTAGCCGCTGCCCAGCAGGTGGTGCATCAGGTGACCGAACTCGTGGAAGAAGGTGGTCACGTCGCTGTGCTCCATCAACGCGGCGTCGCTCTCGGACGGATCGGGAAAGTTGCAGACCAGCGCGGCGACCGGAAGGCGCTCGCCGGTGATCCCGCTGTGGATGTTGAACATCGCGGCGTGGCCGTACTTGCCGTCGCGCGGGTGCATGTCCAGGTAGAAGCGACCGATCCGCCTGCCGTCCTGGACCACGTCGAAGGCCTCGACCTCGTCGTTCCAGACATCGGCGTCCTCGGCCTTCTCGTACTTCACGCCCCACAGCCTCGCATTGACGTCCAAAATGCCCTGCTGGACCTTCGGGAAGTCGAAGTAGCGACGCACCTTCTGG
The DNA here is from genome assembly GCA_964530995.1 of uncultured Myxococcales bacterium. Lineage (GTDB taxonomy): Bacteria > Myxococcota_A > Polyangia > JAAYKL01 > JAAYKL01 > CAZHCG01. The sequence goes on along the minus strand of CAZHCG010000056.1, from coordinate 16,992 downwards.
GCGTCGACGCCGTACTTCTCGGCCTGGATCTTCTTGACGTAGTAAAACCTGTCCCAGACACGGACGTTCTCGGCGTCCGGGGCGTCCTTCTTCTTGCGCTCCAGGATCGCCTCCAGGTCGGCCTCCATCCGCGGCTTGGCGATCCGCGCCACCTTGTCGATGAACTCGCCGATCGCCTTCTGGCTGCCGACCATCTTGTCCTCGGCGTTGTACTCGGCCCAGCTGGGGTAGCCCAGCGTGGTCGCGTACTCGTGGCGCAGCTCGAGCAGCTTCTTCAGCGTCGCGTCGTTCTCCGGGTAGGCCCGCGAGAGAAACTCCTGGTAGAGCCGACGCCGCAGCTGCGAGCTGTCGGCGTAGCTCTGTACGGGGAAGAAGTCAGGGTACTCGGTGGTGATCACGACCTTGCCGTTCTTCTCCGGCCGGTGCGCCTCGACGAAGTCCTCGGGCATCCCGGCCAGCTCGTCGGGCTCCACCTCGATGCTGCGCTTGTCCTCGCGGATCCGGCGCGAGAAGTCCTGCCCCACCTCGACGATCTTCTCTTGCAGGTCGGCCAGCTTCTCGCGCGTGGCCTCGTCCTTGTCGACGCCGGCGCGCCGGTAGTCGCGCAGCAGGTGCTCGAGCGATCGAGCCGCGGCGCCCTCCAGCGAGTCGGGGTCGAGCGCGGCGAGCGCCTCGTAGGCCTCGCGGTCGAGCTGCAAATCGGAGACGAATTTCATCGCGTCCTGCTGGCACTTCTCGGCCGCGTCGCGCACCTTCTTGTCCGGGTGGACGTTGGCCATCAGCTCGGAGAACGGCAGCACGCGGTCGATCGCCGCGTAGATGTCGTTGATCGTCTCCAACGTGTCCTCCGCCCTGCGCTCGCCCTCGACCGAGACCAGCTCCTCCCGGAGGGCACGAGCCTCGTCCAGCACGGCCGAGCACTGCTTGTCCACGTCATCGGGTGACCGCCAGATGTCCGGCAGCACCAGCTCGCCGGAGATCTCGGCGTCCGGAACTTCGATCATCTCCTCCTCCTCGGAGCCATCGCCCTCGCCGGCCGCGCCGGCCTCCTGATCGGCGCTGCGGGCCGCGGTCTTGTCCGCCGCGCCCGAGCACCCGACGACCGCCGCCAGCGCCGCGATCGCCGCGATTCCGATTTTACGAGTCATCGCAACTCCTCCTGGTGACCTGCTTTCGACAGCAAACCCTATATCACTTTTGCAACCGGGATGCGAAGCCCGCGCGGATCCCGCGCGGGTCGGACGGGCGGGTCGGGTGAGCCGTCCGGCAATGTGATCATTCGCCTTTTTGTTGTATCTTGTGCGGCGCATGAGCTGCTCGCACTCCATCCTGCTCGTCGCCGGAACGGCGCTCGGCTCCTACCTGGCCGGGTCGCTCAACTTCTCGGTGCTGGCCTCGCGAACGCTGGGATTGAAAGATCCCCGCCGCTCGGGCAGCGGCAACGCGGGCGCCACCAACCTGTCGCGCAGCGCCGGCATGCCGGTCGCCCTGGGAGTGCTGGTGCTCGACCTGGGACGCGCCGCCGGCGTGATCTGGGGCGGACGCGCGGCCGGGCTCGAGGAGCTGGCTCCAACGCTGGCCCTGCCCCTGCTTCTGGGCAACCTGTTCCCCCTCTTTCACGGATTTCGCGGCGGCAAGGGCGTTGCCGCCAGCTGCGGCGCGATGCTCGCGATCTCTCCTCCGGCCCTGCTCTGCGGAGGCGGGCTGTTCCTCCTGGTGTTGGCCCTGTTCCGCCGCGTCTCGCCGGGCTCGCTGGCGATGTGCACATCTTTTCCGCTCTGGCTGTGGCTGCTGGACGGCTCGGTGACCGAGATCGCGGTCGCCGGAGCTCTGGGCGCCGCGATGCTGGTCACCCACCGCGCCAACCTGGCTCGCCTGGTCCGCGGCGAGGAGCCCCGCCTGGGGCGCGATCCTTTTGAGGCGAAGAGCGAATGAGCCCTCTGAATATCATGCGCGAGGCCCTGGTCGCGGGCGCGGCCGACCTCTCCCGGCGCTCGGCCCTGCTCGACCGGATCAACGTCTTTCCCGTGGTCGACGCCGACACCGGCACCAACATGACGCGCACCGTCGAGGCGATGAGCGCGGCGATACGCGACGGCGAGGACGTCTCCCGCGCGGTGCTGCTCGGTGGCCGCGGCAACTCCGGCGTGATCCTGGCCCAGTTCCTGGTCGGTATGCTCGATCATCCCTCGATCGAAAAGCTGGATCCCGCGGTTCTGCGCGCGGCGGTGGGACGCGGTAGCGAGCTGGCCCGCCGGGCCGTGGCCGAACCGGTGGAAGGCACGATGCTGACCGCGATGGCCGACCTGGAGCGGCTGCTCGGCCGGCTGGATCCGATCGAGTCGCGCGCCGACCACCTGCGGCTGGAGAACGAGCTGGCCGCGGCCGTGGCCCGCACGCCCGAGCTGCTGCCCAGGCTGGCCGAGGCCGGCGTGGTCGACTCCGGGGCGCTGGGCTTCCACCTGCTGGCCTGCGGCCTGACTCTGTGCCTGCCCGCTCTGCGCGACCCCGAGGAGGGCCTGCGCCGGATCCGCGCCCGTCGCGACGGAGAGCACTCTGCTCCGCTGGGCGGAATCGCCGATCGAATCGACCCGGGCTTCCTGGCCGAGGCCGAGCGCGAGCCCTCCGGCCTGCGCTGGTGCATGGACGTGGTGGTGGAAACGGCGAGCGAGCCGCCCTCCGGCTGGGAGCGACGCTTCGCCGGGCTCGGCGCTTCGCTGGACTCGGTGCGGCGCGGCGATCTGCTCAAGCTGCACGTGCACTGCAACGATCGGGACGCGGTCCGCGCGGCGGCCGAACGGCTGGGGCGCGTGCTCACCTTCGGCGCCGACGACATGAGCGCCGGCCTGGTCCGCGCGCGGGAGATGTCGCGCAAGCCGGCCTCCAGCTCCGGGCTGCGCGTGCTGGGCGACTCCTCGATGTCGTTCGACGACGATCTGGCCGCCGAGCTGGGCGTCTCGCGCCTGGAGAACTACGTGACCGTCCACGGTCGCACGCTGCGCGACGGCGAGCTGGATCGCGACGAGCTGCTGGCCAGGATGCGCGACGGCGCGCTCTACACCACGGCCCAGGCTCCGCCGCGGGAGGTCCGCGCCTGGCTCGGCCGCGAGCTGGCCGAGCCGGGGCACGCGCTCTACTTCGCGGTGGGCGGCGCCTACACCGGGACCCAGGCGCTGGTCAGAAGCGTCGCGGCCGAGCATCCCCTGCGCGAGCGGCTGACCGTGCTCGACACCCGCGCCGCTTCCGGGCAGCAGGGCCTGGCCGCGCTCGCCACGGCTCTGCGGGCCCGCGAGGAAGATGATCCCCGGGCGCTGGAGGAGCACGCGCGGCGCCAGATCGCGAGCTGCCGCGAGTACCTGGTCCTCGACACGCTGCGCTACCTGTCTCGCACCGGACGGGTGGGCAGGGTCAAGGCCGGGCTGGCCGGCGCCCTCTCCTTCAAGCCGATCGTGGGCCACGGCGATCGCGGCGCGATCAGCTGGGGCGTGGCCCGCTCCCACGAAAGCGCCCTCGAGCGGATCGCCGCCCGGGCCGGAAGCCATCCGGGCCGGGGGCGGCTGCTGCTGATGCTGGAGCGCACCGACAATCCGAGCTGGCTGGCGCACGTGCGAGACGTTCTGAGCTCCGAGCTTCCGGCGGACACGCTCTTTTTCGAGGCGCCGCTCTCGTCGACGTCCAGCGTGCACATGGGACCGGGCACCTGGGGAGTGGCTGTCACGCGCCAGTAGACATCCGGGCCGGATGGGCTACGCTGACAGCCAGACGGAGAAAGGAAAACGCGATGCGCATCCACGTCGCGAAGACGCTGCTCGCCTCCGTCCTGGGGCTGGGAATCCCGCTCTGGGCCGAGGCGGGCGCGCAGGACCTGGACGATCTGTTCGATGAAAGCGATGACGAGCCCGAGGCGCCGGACGACGGGGTGGACGAAGACGAGGACTCCGGCGGTTTCGAGATGGGCAAGGACGAGATCGAGCCCGCCGAGCAGGACGAGGAAGGGGAGGACGAGGAGCCGGAAGGGGAAGGCGCCGGGCTGTCGGTGGAGGCGAACGATCTGACCGCCGACGCCCGCGAGCACGAGCGGGCGATGCGGATCCACGCCTTTCTCGGCGCCGGCTACTCCCTGCCGGTCGCCGACCTGGGCGCCGATCACTTCGAGACCTTCGGTGCGCTGCCGATCCACTTCGGCGGAGACTTCATGGTCGTCGACGCCCTGGCCGTGGGGCTGCGCTTCCGCGTCGGTCCGCTGTTCGAGAACCTGCCGCGCGCTCCTTCCCAGAGCTTCGAGCTGTCGGCGCGCACCTTCGAGTTCCACCTGACGGCGGGCTACTCGGTCTACCCCGGACTGCGGCTCCACCTGGCGCTGGGCGCCTGGAACCTCGCGGCGACATACGACATCGACGGCGGCGGCCAGCGCGAGAACAAGAGCACCTACTTCTCGCTGGGCCCCGGCCTCTCGTACACCTTCTACCTGGCCGAGCTGGGACCGGGAGGAATCGGGATCGACGTTGGCGCCGAGCTGTCGATGAGCTTCGGCGGCGACTTCGAGAGCAACGCGTCCGGAGACTACAGCTACGACACGGTCGCGGACGGCATGTTCTTCTACCCGCTGGTCTACGTCGCCTGCCGCTACTCACTGGCCCTTTTGTGAGCTTTCGTTTCTCCACCAGATCGGTAGAATAGCGCCCGTTTGGAAAACGAGCTCTTTGGGGCCGAAACTCTCGAGAGGAGAAAAAATGAGACGGAACCACATCGCGGCCGCGGCGGCCTCGGCGCTCCTGGCGCTGCTCGTCGCGGTCTTCGCCGCTGCGTGCGGCGGAAAAGACGCCGCCGAGAAAGAGACGGACGCCGCGGTCCAGGCCGACGAGACCCCGGACCAGACCGGCGCTCCCAAGATCGTGGTCGACAAGGAGACGCTCGACTTCGGCGAGGTCAAGCAGGGCGCGGAGGTGAAGCAGACCTTCACGATCAGGAACAAGGGCGACGCCGATCTCAAGATCGAGCGCGCCCGCGGTTCGTGAGGATGCACGGCGACCGTCGTTTCGACGGACGTCATTCCCCCGGGCGGGGAAGGGAAAATCGAGGCCAAGCTCAGGACGCGCGGACGCACCGGCAAGGTCAAGAAGAGCATCCGGGTGATGTCCAACGATCCCGAAACGCCGATGCTGGCGCTGATGCTCGAGGGCGAGGTGCTGGTCGACGTCAAGACCGACCCGCGCTACCTCAACTTCGGTCAGCTGCAGAAGGGCGAGAAGGCCACCCGCGAACTGGCGCTGGACGTGGTAGAGCCGGACAAGGTCAAGATCACCGGCGTGAAGCTGGAGCGCGGAGAGGAGTTCGAGATAAAGCGGATCTCGGGTGACGCCGCGGGCGACAGCGAGTACGAGGTCTCGTTCGGCGGCGGCGGCCGCGTGGGCCGCGTCGTCGGCAGCGTGGTCGTCTCGATCGATGGCTCGGAGGTGGACGAGGTGCGCATCCCGATTCGCGCGCAGATCGTGAGCGATCTTCGCTACCGGCGGAGCGTCTACCTGGTCAAGCGCGACGGCGGCTTCGAGCCGCGCGAGATCGAGTTCGTCTCGCGCAGCGGCAAGAACGTGAAGCTGGAGGAAGTCGAGGACGAGAGCGGACGCCTCGAGCTGAAGATCGAAAAGCGCGATGGCGGAAAGAAGGGCGTCGTGATAGCTTCGGTCGCGGATCCGGATGCCGACTACTCCCGGCCAGTGCGCGGCAGCTTCGAGGTGCATACCGGCGACGGGGACGAGTCGGTTGTCCAGATCCGCTACACGATCGCGGAGCGTCGCGCCCACCGCACCCCGCGCGGAGTGCGGCCCAGGGTCAGGAAGGGGCCCAAGGCGCCGGGCGTGAAGAATCGCGCCCGGCAGCTCGGCAACAAGCCGGGCGGTAAAGGCGGCGGACCCGCTGAGTAGAAAGAACCCCGGTGAGCCTCGGAGAAAGGCGCCGCCCGGCGGCGTCGGACCAAGGGGGTAGCTAGATGACGAGACAGTGCAATGCATTTTTCGTGCTGGCCGCGGCCTGCGCCTGGCTGGCGTCCTGCGGACCCACTCCGGCCGATCTCGAGGTGAAGCCCGAGAAGGTGGTGCTGGACGGCAGGGGAGACACGGCCGAGATCGAGGCGACGATCGTCGACGAGGAGGGCAGCCCGATCACCGAAGGCTACGATCTGACCTGGTTCAGCACCGACACCGACCTGTTCAAGCTGACCCAGGACGGAAAGCTGACGGCCGAGGCCTCGGGCGAGGGCACGGTGGAGATCGAGGTGGTCGGCGCGGAGCTGAAGGCCTCGGTCCCGGTGCGCGTCAAGATCCCGGCATCGATCCACACTTCGCACGAAAAGAGCCTCAGGCTCTGGACCGGGCAGGTCAAGGACGACGTCTGGGCCGAGGTGCACAGCGAGAAAGGCGCCTTCATCGAGGGATTCAAGCCCGAGTGGTCGAGCGCGGAGCCGAGCATCGTCGCGGTCGAGCCGATCGACGACCCCAAGCGCCGCCAGTCGTGGGTCAAGATGACCGGCCTCAAGTCGGGAAACACCTACGTCACCGCCAGCTTTCGCAACCTCTCCAAGCAGCTGATCGTCCGGGTCTACGACGAGGACGAGGAGGTCAACCTGGCCGGAGAGCGCCTCGGCAAGAAGAAGGGCGAAAAAGAAGAGCCCGAGAAGTAACCGGAACTCAGAAGATTGTCCGGGAAGACCCGTCTATTCACAGGAGCAGCCTGTGTAGCTCTCCAGCATCTCGGCGTCTTCGCTCGTAGCGCAAAATACCGAGTCGATTTCGGCCACTCCCTGGCAGTCGCAGCACTGGTAGGAGGCGGGGCACTCGCCTGGCGAGCAATTCTCGATGGTACAGTATCCGGCTGCGTCTGGATCGCTGGGATCCTGAGCGCAGAGATCGGCCTCTAAATCGGCGCAGTCCTCGTCCGAGCTGCATTCGGTGCCTATTCCCGTATCTCCGGCATCCCCCGCATCGGCGTCCGCGTCCGAATCGGAATCCGAGTCGCCATCCGCCGAGCTCGCGTCGTAGACGCCTCCGTCGACATCGTAGAAGCAGCCGCCTGCAAAAAAGACTGCGGTCACCAGCAAAGCCGTCCCGCAGGCTCTCTTCTCCCGCGACCCGGTTCGAGGTTTCTCGCTAGCTGACATCCGGCTATACCTCCCGTCCGAGGAAACGATTTCATCGCTGCGTGCCCAGGCCGATACCATCGTAATCCATCTGCTCGGGCCGTTCCACGCCCGCCCAGATATTGCGACCGTCGACCACCACATTTCCGCGCATACGGCGCATCACCTCGGCCAGATCAGCTTCGCGGTACGCCTTCCAATCCGTCACGACAACCAGTGCATCTGCGCCCTCGAGCGCTCCGTACATGTCGTCGGCGAACAGCGGCTCGTCCGTGACCAACCGGGAAAAGCCGTAACCGGCGATCGGATCGTGGACTACGACCTCTGCTCCGGAATCGAGCAAGGACCTGACTATGTATATCGAAGGCGATTCCCTGATATCGTCTGTCTCGGGCTTGAAAGCCAGCCCCCAGATCGCCACTTTCTTGTCGCCGAGCTCGCCGCCGAAGCGGCGTTTCAGCTTTCGGTAGGGAATCAGCTTCTGGTCGTCGTTGGCCCGATCGACCGCCGACAGCACGCGCAGCTGGTGATCGTACTCGCGCGACGTTCGCAACAGGGCCTGGACGTCCTTGGGAAAACACGATCCGCCGTAGCCGCAGCCGGGGTAGAAGTAGTAGAGGCCGATCCGCGGATCCGTGCCGGCCCCTACCCGGACCTCGGTCACGTCGGCCCCCACCGTCTCGCAGAGGTTGGCCATCTCGTTGATGAAGGTTATCCGCGTCGCCAGAAAGGCGTTGGCCACGTACTTGGTCATCTCGGCGCTGCGCGGAGCCATGCACAGAATCTTGTCCCGCGCGTCGTAGTAGCCGTACAGCGGAGCGTAGAGGTCGTGCATGATCGCCTCGGCCCGCTCGTCGTCCGTGCCGATCACCACCCGCGGCGGATTCATGAAGTCCCCGATCGCCTCGCCCTCTCTGAGAAACTCCGGGTTGGAGACGACGGCGAACGGCTGTTCGGTCAGCTCCGATATCCGCTCGCGCACCTTCTCGTTGGTGCCGACCGGAACCGTGGACTTGCACGCGACCACGGTGTAGCCCCCGATGTTCCTCCCGATTGTCTCGGCGACGCTGAGCACCGCGCTCAGGTCGGCGGAGCCGTCCTCCCGCTCCGGAGTGCCGACCGCGATCACGACCACGGCGGCGAAACGCACGCCCTCCTCCACGTCGCTCGAGAACTCCAGGCGGCCCGACTCACGGTTGCGCAGCGACATCTCCTCCAGGCCGGGCTCGTAGATGGGGATTTTCCCCGCGTTCAATGCGTCGATCTTGCGTTTGTCGATGTCCACGCACCTGACCGTGTGCCCGATCTCCGCAAAGCCCGCACCCGCCACCAACCCTACGTAACCGCTTCCGATGACACATACCTTCATGCGTTGTTCTCCACGACGGCGGCCGTTGCAGCTCGGAGCCCGCGCGAGCTCGCGGCGCCTCGAAGATTCGAGAGACGGGCTCGAGCAGGGAAGCTAGCCCGAAGCAGAAACGGAAGCAAGGTCGGGAACGCGGACCGCCAGCACTTCCAGATTGCCGGAGCCCTCGATCTCGACGACGGCGGCGCGCTCGGACGGCACCAGCAGGGTCCGCCCCATCTCGATCTCCGCCTCGTCTCCGTCGGCCCGGACAGAGCGAGATCCTGCGCCTCTGACGCCCATCAAGATCGCCGGACCCGAGCCATCGAGGCGTGACTCGCTCCGGTCGCGAACCAGCTCCATCTCGAAGAACGGAGAGGCGATCCCCATTCGGCCGGAGGCGGGCTTGCGGGGCTCCGGCGGGCCGACCCGATCGTAGCTCGTCGCCTCCAGCGCCTGCTCGACGTGCAGCTGGCGCGGCCTGCCGTCGAGCCCCACCCGGTTCCAGTCGAAGACCCGGTAGGTCGTATCCGACGCCTGCTGGACCTCGGCCAGCACGATCCCCTCGCCGATCGCGTGCACCGTTCCGGCCGGCAGAAAGGCGAAGTCCCCCGGGTCGACCGGCATGCGGTGCAGCAGAGAGGCGACGTCGCCATCGCGAATGGCGCGCGCGAACGCCTCGCGGTCCACCCCGGGTTGCAAGCCCACGTACAGCGCCGCTCCGGGATCGCGGTCGATCACGTACCATGCCTCCGTCTTGGGTCTCGCGCCCGCGCCGATCCGCGCGCAAGCCGCCTCGTCCGGGTGCACCTGCACCGACAGCGTTCGCTGCGCGTCGATGAACTTGATCAGCAGCGGAAAGCGACCGCCCAGCAACGGCGCACCGCCCAGCAGCTCCTCGCGCCTCTGCTCTCGCAGATCCGAGAGCGAGGCTCCGCCGAACGGTCCGCCCCGAACGATCGATCGATCGTCCGGCAAATCGACGACCTCCCACGACTCGCCGACGGGCTCCTCGCCCGAAAACGGCTTGCCCAGCAGCTCGCCCAGCCTCCGACCGCCCCAGACCGTCGTCTTGAGCAGGGGTTCGAACTCCAAGATCGGCAATCGATCCAACGGATCACCTCCCTGTCGCAATCCTAACGCCTGCTCGCCGCGGCGGAAAACGGATGCTCGATTTCGATGGTCTGCTCCCTGCCCGGCCCGACCGAGACCAGGCCCGGCGGACAGCCCACCAGCCTTCCCAGCTCATCGAGGTAGTCCCGCGCCGCGGCCGGCAGATCCTCGAGCCTCCGCGCGTCCTCGATCGGCTCGCTCCAGCCTCGCAGCTCGCGGTAGATCGGCTCGGCGCGCTCCAGGTCGCGCAGCGGGAACTCGGCTGCCGGCTCTCCGTCGATCTCGTACCCGACGCAGACGCGAATCGGATCGATCCCGGTCAGCACGTCGAGCTTGGTGACCGCCAGGCAGGTCGCCTTGGAGAGCCTCACCGCCCGCCGAGTCGCCACGGCGTCGAACCAGCCGCAGCGCCGCGGCCTGCCGGTGGTCGATCCGAACTCGCCGCCGGCGTCGCGCAGCCGATCTCCGCTTTCGTCCTTCAGCTCGCTGGGAAACGGACCTTCGCCGACGCGCGTGGTGTAGGCCTTGGCGATCGCCACGACTCCGCGGATGTCGCCGGGTCCGACCCCCGCTCCGGCGCAGGCAGCTCCGGCCACGGTATTGGAGGATGTCACGTACGGGTAGGTGCCGTGGTCGATGTCGAGCAGGGCCCCCTGCGCCCCCTCGAGCAGAACCCGGGCGCCCTCGTCGAGGCGGCGGTGCAGCAATCCCGCGGTATCGGTGACGAACGGGGCGAAGCGGTCCGCCAGACGCTCCACCTCCGTTGCGACCTGCTCTGCATCCGGAACCCGCTCGCCTCCGGCCTCGATCAGCGGACGCCAGTGCTGGAGCGCGGATTCGATCGCCTCGCGCAGCTCGGAGGGCCGGTACAGATCACCGACACGAACACCGCGGCGGCCGACCTTGTCCTCGTAGCAGGGGCCGATTCCCCGCAGCGTGGTTCCCACAGGCACCGGGCCCGCGCCGCTGCGGCATTCCTCGCGCAGGCGGTCCAACAGCAGGTGGTACGGCAGAATCACGTGCGCCAGGTCGCTGATCGCCAGCGAGGCATCCCGCAGGTGTCCGCTGGACTCGAGACGATCCAGCTCCTCGACCAGCACGCGCGGGTCGATCACCATGCCTTGACCCAGCACGCACTGCGTGTCGCGCTGCAGGACTCCGGACGGCACGAGGTGGAAGATCCGCTTCTGGCCGCTCACCACCAAGGTGTGACCGGCGTTGTTGCCGCCCTGGAAACGGACCACCGCGTCGGCGCGCTCGGCGAGCATGTCGACGATCTTGCCCTTGCCCTCGTCCCCCCACTGGGAGCCGACGATGGCGACCGCTGTCATAGGCACGGACCTCCTGGAAGCGCCGCTGGCGGCGTGCGAACCACGCCTGCCTACCACCCCCCGCCGGCAGCGTCAACGAGACGGGGAACGGGTTCGACGGGACCGGATTGGATCAGTTGCAGGGGTAGACCTCCCACTCGAACACCACCGCGTTCTCGGAGGGCGAGGAGTGGGCCCGGTAGATGCGCAACGCCGTGGTGGTGACCGGCGCGGAGAAGGTGTAGGACCAGTCGTCGGTCCGCCCGGTGACCGTGCCGTCGGTGACCCAGGAGCTGCCGTTCCACCACTGGATATCGCCGCCCGCAAGAGTGCGTCCGGCGGCGAAAAGGCAGTTGTTGGAAGAGGCGTTCTCGGTGTCGATCCAGATGCTGTGGATCATCTGCGCCGCGCTCCAGTCGTAGCGAAGATACGCGCCGCCGCCCAGGGATGTGCCTGTTTCGATCCAGCAGAACCCGCAGGACGACTCCAGCTGCCCGTCGTTCATCACGGCCGGCCCGTAGTCCCCCGAGCCTCCGCCGCTGGAAGAAGGGCTGGCCGACGGCGCCACGTTGGCTCCCTGCACGCACCCCTCGTTGCAGGCGCCGTCGCTGCAACCCCACTCGCAGGTCGTGCACCAGCCCGAAGAGCCGTCGCTCTCGCAGATCTGGTCCGACGAGCAGTCCTGCGACGTCTGCCAGCCGTGCCAGACCAGGTTCCCGCTGGCGCAATCGGCGCCGACCCCGGTGCAGTACTGCCATTGCTCGTGGACCCGCACGTCGGCGCCGCGCTCTCCGCTCGCGCATTCGTACTCGGCCGCCCAGGCGGAGGCGCCGCACAAATGAGTCGGCGGACGGTAGGCGCAGGCCGCGGTATCGCAGCATTCGCCGGCCGTGCATTCGCAGGTATCGGTGTCCGCGTCCGTGTCGGCATCCGTGTCCGTGTCGGTGTCGACATCGGTATCCGTATCGCTATCCGTGTCCGTATCGCCGTCCGTGTCGGCATCCGTGTCCGTATCGGTGTCGACATCGGTATCCGTATCGGTGTCGACATCGGTGTCCGTATCGTGTCCGTGTCGGCGTCCGTGTCGGCGTCCGTGTCGGCATCGACATCAGTGTCGGCATCGGCGTCGGATCCCGACTCGGAATCGCTTCCGCTCTCGGTGTCCTCGTCGTCCTCCGACAGCTCCGGGTTGACGCTGATCCGGGCGCAGGCCGACAGCAGCACGCATGCCAGCGCGATCGTCCATCCTCGTTCGGCCCCGCGGCGCAGCGAGGCAAATCTTCTCTTGTCATCAACAGGTGTCTTTTTCGTCATTCCCATCTCCGGTCAACCGATCCTCCCTTCGTCCATTCTACACGAAACCCCGGAGTTTCTCTCGGCCGCCCCCGCTCGAGCCCGCCCGTTTCGGCGCGGATCTTTTCAACCGCGGCCGGTTGGGATAGCTTGCTGCCTGGAGCTGCGAGCGAAATGGCCGTGAACACGAACGAAGGCGAGGGACGACGCTGCGGGCTGGTCGCGGTCGTGGGTCGCCCCAACGCGGGCAAGTCCACGCTGATCAACACGATCCTGGGCGAGCCTTTGCAGATCGTCACCTCGATGCCGCAGACGACGCGCAACCGGGTCCTGGCAGTGCACGTGGCCGGTTCGGCTCAAATCGTGTTCCTGGACACGCCGGGCATCCACGACCCCCGCCACGCGCTGGGAAGCTACATGGTCGAGGCGGCGAGCCGCGCCATCTTCGAGTCCGATCTCGGCTTGTGGATCATCGATGCCGCGCGAGCCGCCCGCGACGGTTTTCCGGACGACGAGGACAGGGACATCTCCGCGCGGCTGAGCGAGGCCGGCTCTCCGGTGCTCGTCTTGCTCAACAAGGTCGATCTGCTGCGCGACAAGCGTCGCCTGCTTCCGCTGATCGAGGCGGTCGACGAGCTGGGCCCGGCCGACGAGGTGATCCCGATCAGCGCCCGCGACGGCGAAGGCCTGGAGCCGGTGCTGGAGGAGACGATCCGGCGCCTGCCGCCCTCCCCCTGGCTGTTTCCCGCGGAGGTTGTCTCGGACCGGGCCGAGCGCTTTTTCGTCGGTGAGATCATCCGCGCCACGCTGATCGAGCTGACGCGCCAGGAGGTGCCGCACCGCTGCGCAGTGGTCGTCGATCGCTTCGTGGAGGAGAGCGAGCGCTGTGTGATCGACGCCTCGATTCGAGTGGAGAAGACCAGCCAGCGGGGCATCGTCGTCGGTCGCGGCGGACGCCTGATCCGCGAGATAGGCTCGCGATCCCGTGCCGTGCTGCAAGAGCGGCTCGGCTGCCGGGTGGAGCTGAGGCTCCACGTCGAGGTAGACCCGGACTGGACCGATCGGCGCGACCGGATGCGCGAGGCCGGTTACGAATGAAGCGCGGCAGAAAACGGAGAGTGCCCTCCCGCCCGCCGATCGTCGGCGAGCGTCCGCTGATCGCGATTCTGGGCCGTCCCAACGTGGGCAAGTCGACGCTGTTCAACCGGCTGGTGGGACGCCGCGCGGCCCTGGTCGAGGACGAGCCCGGAGTGACCCGCGATCGGATCTACGCGGACACCGAGATCTACGGCCGGCCGTGCACGCTCGTGGACATGGGCGGCTTCGAGCACGCGCCGCACGACGACATCTCCGAGGGCGTAAACCGCCAGTGCCGCGTCGCGCTCGAGCAGGCCACGCTGGTGCTGTTCGTCGTGGACGGGCGCTTTTTGCCGACCGCCGGCGATCGCGAATCCGCTGATCTGCTGCGGCGCTCGGGCGCAAAGAGCATTCTGGTGATCAACAAGATCGACGGCCAGCGCCGCGAGCTGGAGGCGGTCGACGCCTTCTCGCTGGGGATGGAGCCGGCGGTCATGGTCTCCGCCCTGCACGGCCGCGCCGTCTCGGACCTGATGGATCTGATCTGCGAGCGGCTTCCGGAGGCCGAGGAGGAGCCGGCGCCTGAGCCGCTCGGCGGGGAAACGGAGTCCGAGGAGAACGAAACGCGCGTGGCCGTGATCGGCCGTCCCAACGCGGGCAAGTCGTCGCTGGTCAACCGTGTGCTGGGAGAGGAACGGCTCCTGATCCTCGATCGGCCGGGCACGACCCGCGATGCGGTGGACGTCACCGTGCAACGCGGCGACTCGCGCTACGTGCTGGTAGATACGGCCGGGATGCGGCGCAAGCGCAGCATCTCGCGGGCCGGACCCGAGCGCCTGGCCGTCTCGGCGGCCGTGCGAGCCGTGGAGCGCTGCCACGTGGCCGTCTTGCTGCTCGACGCGGAGACAGGGACGTCGGAGCAGGACGCCAGGCTGCTGGGGCTGGCGCTCGATCGCGGACGCGCGGCCGTGCTGGCGCTCAACAAGTGGGACCTGCTGGCAGGAGACGAGGAGCGCCGCCGCGCGGTGTTCCGTGAAGCGCGCGAGAGGTTCTCGTTCGCGCCCTGGGCTCGGCTGGTGCGCGTCTCCGCGCTCACCGGCCGCGGGCTGAATCGCCTCTTCGACGAGATATCGAGCTGCCGCGAGCAGTTCGGCAAGCGGGTCCGGACCTCGGAGCTGAACCGCCTCTTCGACGACATCGTGGAGCACCACCCGCCCCCGCTGCGCAAGGGACGGCCGGTCAAGCTGTACTACGCGACCCAGGCCTCGGTCAGGCCTCCGACCTTCGTCGTGCAGTGCAGCTACCCCGAGGCGCTGCATTTCTCCTACACTCGCTACGTCGAGAACCGCATCCGGGAGGCGTTCGGCTTCGAGGGCACGCAGATCCGCCTCGTGCTGCGCAAGCGATCGCGGCGCGGATAGAGACGAAAGGGCTTGCCAGGCCGCGCCCAACGCCGTAACCCTGCTCTCGATCGATCGAGAACCCGATGACTACGCTGGTCAACATCGACGGTCGCATCGAAACCGAGGATCGGGCTCGCATTCCGGTCTTGGATCGGGGTTTTCTCTACGGCGACTCGGTCTACGAGGTGGTGCGGACCTACTCCGGCAGGCTGTTCGCCCTGGCGGAGCACCTCGATCGGCTCGAACGATCCGCCGCCGGGCTGGGGCTCGAGCTGCCGGAGCGCGGCTGGCTGGAGGAGCAGACCCGCGCGACCGTCGGCGAGGCGGGCAACGACGAGAGCTACTGCAGGATCATCGTCACCCGCGGAAGCGGGCCGATCACGCTCGATCCGACCACCGCCGGCGAGCCGATGACGGCGATCGTCGTCAAGCGCTACGAGCCCTTCCCGGACTGGACCTACCAGCGCGGTATCTCGATCGCGATTCCGCAGATGCGTCGCTCCGTGCAATGGTCGCTGGGTCCCGCGATCAAGAGCGGCAACTACCTCAACTCGGTGCTGGCGCTGGGCGAGGCCCGCAAGGCCGGTTTCTACGACGCGCTGATGCTGGACACCGCCGAGCGGGTCACCGAGGCGACCTCGTCCAACGTGTTCGTCGCGCGGAGTGGCGGACAGCTGTTCACGCCTCCGCTCGAAGTGGGCATCCTCTCGGGGGTGACCCGCGCCTTTCTGATCGAGCTGGCGCGGAAAAGCGGGATGGTCTGCGAGGAGCTGCACGTCCCGCTCGACGACCTGCTGACCGCCGACGAGGTGATGATCACCTCCACGCTGCGCGAGGTGCAGCCGGTCGTCCGCGTGGGCGATCACCGCATCGGAGACGGCCGCCCCGGCAGAACCGCCCGCCGGCTGCGCTCCCTGATGCGCGATTTCGCCCTGCGCAGAGTCGGCGCTCTTTGAAACACGCGATCCACGCTATCCTGTTGACAAGCAACCGTCCATCCGCGGGGGATGCGGCACCACTATCGAGGAGGCGACGCTGCCCGAGGTGAAAAGGGCGCGCTGTTCGTCGCCGGCGGCTGGTACGAGCAGGAGGACGACATCGAATCGCACCTTCTCGACCTGGGCCACGACGTCACCGTCAAGGCCGACTACCAGGTCTACGGCTCCACCGACCCGAGCGTCTACGAGAGGTGGCGGTGCTGATCGACCACGAGCGCGGGATCGCGGCGACCGGAGTCTACGACACGACGCGCTACGCGCAGAGCATGTGGAACTCGCGGCGCTTCACCCGCGAGGAGGCGCAGAAGAAGTTCGCCCTGCTGGCGCCCGAGGCGTACGATCTCCAGGCGCGGCTGGTGCACAGCATGCTGTTCGCCTACCGCAGAGCTTCTGCAAAACCAGAAAATCGCCCCGGGACGTCCCCAGAGCCCAGGGAAGGCTCGAACCCCCCCCCGGGAAGCCTCCGGGTCCGCCCGGGAAGGCTCCGACCCCGCCCGGGAAGGCCAAAACCTCCCCCGGGAAGGCTCCGACCCCGCCCGGGAAGGGTGATACCCGCCCCGGGAAGCCTTGAAACAGCCCGGGACGGCGAAAACCTCCCCCGGGAAGACCAAAACCTCCCCCGGGAAGGCTCCGACCCCGCCCGGGAAGGGTGATACCCGCCCCGGGACGGCTCCGACCCCGCCCGGGAAGGGTGATATCCGCCCCGGGAAAGCTCCGACCCTTGTAGGAACGGGTTGTTACCGGCGTGGCAGGAGCCCTGGAAACGTGCGGACCTGGGGCTTCAACGAGCAGGGCCAGCTCGGTTACGGCCACACCGACTTCGTGGCGGCCGCCCAGGTGCCGGACGAGGTCGGGGGACAGCACTCCTGCGCACTGCTGGAAAACGGCGAGGTGGTCTGCTGGGGGTGGACCCCAGGACGAGCACATCGGCGACGACGAGGTCCCCGCCAGCCTCTGCGAGGTGCCGGTGATGTGAGCGGCTTTGCGGGGGCGGCTCGAAGGCTGGCGCGAGAAAACGCTTGCGATCCCATCGGTCGTAGAGCTATCCTGTTGATAGTCGACCGTCCATCCGCGGGGGATGCGGCACCACTATCGAGGAGGCGACGATGCGCGAGGTGAGAACGATGAGAATGGGGGGGCGATGTAAACGGGGGGCGCTTTGCGCGCTCGTTGCGACAGTGGTGCTGCTGCTCCCGCGCCTCGGGCTGGCGGTCGACCCGCCCGACCCGCTGAGCGTGCTGCTCGTCGCCGACGGCTGGTACCAGCAGGAGGACGACATCGAATCGCACCTTCTCGACCTGGGCCACGACGTCACCGT
>CAZHCG010000055.1:0-26963 GCA_964530995.1 uncultured Myxococcales bacterium | reverse complement strand
CCTGCGAATGTCGCCCCCGTTTGTTCAGCGTGTCTGACACTCGAGTTTGGAGCTTTGTTCAGCGTGTCTGACACTCGAGTTTGGAGCTTCTGCTGCATGCCAGGAGACGACACGGCTGGATCCGGATGAGCCACTTTTTTTCCGGCTAGTCCACCCAGTGGGTCTGCCAGATCGCGGCCAGGTCCATCGAGACCGCCACCGAGACGTGGATCAAGAACCCCGCCCAGATCGATCGGGTGCGCATCGCCAGCGTGCCCAGCACCATTCCGGCGATGATCGCGGCGAAGCACTCGGGCAGCGGCTTGCCGTAGTGGATCATCACGTAAGGCACCATCATCGCCGGAATCGCGGCCGATCCCAAGCTCCGCGCCAGCGGCTGTAGCATGAAGCCGCGAAAGCACAGCTCCAGGGCCAAGAACTGCGCCACGTAGAACGACTCCCAGATCGCGAAGTCGATCAGTGAGCGGTGGGCGTCGGTGTAAAAAGGGTAGTAGGTTGAGAAATCCTCGGTAAAGGACACGATAATCACCGCGACCAGCACCGGCACGAACAGCACGCCGTAAACCCAGAGGTGCCGCGCGAACCCGTCGAAGGTCAGCCCCAGCCCCGAGAGCCCGATTCGAGGATGAACCGCCGCGGCCAGCAGCGGAATCACGCCGAAGCCCAGCACCCGCCACGAGGCCCAGTAGCCCAGGTGCCACAGCTCCAGGCGCCCGCCGCGGTCGAGTTGGGCGAAGAGCGTGCCGCCGCCCTCGGGCCGCATCCAGGCCACCAGCGAGTAGAGATCCGGGTGGCGGATCGGGGCTGTCGGATCGTCGACGAAGCGCACCAGCTCGAAAAAGGTCGTGGGCCCGCCGAAGTACTCTTGCAACGTCAGCGAAATCGCGACCACGGTGAAGACGTAGACGGTCACCAGTGCATCCGAGGTGCGCTGCCCGGCGCCGACCGAAGCGCGTTGAGCCGCAGCCTCGACGTCCAGCTCGCGCCAGGTGTCGAGAAAGAATCGACGGGGATGCAGATCGCTGATTTTCAACTCGGACCTACGCTCCCGCAGCCGCCCGCCGCAAGCGGACGACGGTGGACTCGCGCCCCAGCACCGCCATCATCTCGAACAACCCGGGCCCCACCTTCTGTCCGGTCAGCGCCACCCGCGCGGGCTGAGCGACCTTGCCCAGCTTGATCTCGCGCTGCTCGCAGAACCTCCCGACCGCGCGCTCCAGGCTCTCCTCGTCCCAGCTCTCCGCCTCCTCGAGCGCATCCGCCAGCCCCGCGAGCCGCTCGAGCGCCTCGCCCTCGAGAAACTTCTTGGCCGCCCTGGGATCCATCTCCACCGCGTCGTCGTCAACGAAATAGAAGCGGATCTTGTCGGCCAACTCGACCAGTGTGCGGGAACGCTGACGCACGGTCTCGCAGGCACCGGCCAAGCGCGGGTGTTCGGCCTCTACCTCCACGCCGACCTCGCCGAGGAAAGGAGACACGAGCGCGGCCAACCGCTCGGGGCTCTGCGCGATCAGGTGCTGCTGGTTGATCCACTCCATCTTCTCGAGGTTGAGCGACCCTTCCGAACGATTGACGTCCGCCAGATCGAACTCTGCCACCAGCTCGTCGAGGGAGAAGATCTCGCGATCGCCGTGCGACCAGCCCAGCCGCGCAATGTAGTTGTCGATCGCCTCGGGCAGATAGCCCATCTCGCGGTAGCTCTCGATCCCGGCCGAGCGCAGCCGCTTTGACAATCCCAGAATCAGCGGCAGGTGCCCGAAACGCGGTATCGGCAACCCCAGCCCGCGGTAGATCTGAACCTGCTTGGGGGTGTTGGTCAGGTGGTCCTTGCCGCGCACCACGTGGGTGATCCCCATCTCGGCGTCGTCGACCACGACCGCGAAGTTGTAGAGCGGCGTGCCGTCAAAGCGGGCGATCACCAGATCCTCGATCTCGTCGTTGGGCGTGACCACGCGGCCCTGCACCAGATCGTCGACGACCGTATCGCCCTTTCGGGGCATGCGAAAACGCCAGACGAACGGCTCGCCGGGGCGCTCGGGAAGACCGTCGCAGCGACCGTCGTAGATCGCGGGACGCTTTTCGGCGATCGCCTTTTCGCGAATCGCCTTGCGGTCCTCGGCTGTGCAGTAGCACTTGTAGACCCGACCCTCGTCGATCAGCTTCTGCAAGGCCTCCCGGTGGCGCTCGCCGCGCCGAGACTGGAAGAGCGGCTCGCCGTCCCACTCCAGCTTCAGCCATTCGAGCGCGTCGAGAATCGCCGCGGTCGACTCCTCGCTGGAGCGCTGCCGGTCGGTGTCCTCGATGCGCAGCACGAACTCGCCGCCGCAGTGGCGGGCGTAGAGCCAGTTGAACAGGGCCGTGCGTGCCCCGCCGAGGTGCAGCACCCCGGTCGGCGACGGCGCGAAGCGTAATCGTGTCTCGGTCATGCGGATCACCTCTCAGCCCTGGAACGTCCCGGTGAGTAGCAGAAGTGGAAGGCGGTGTGAAGCTCGCCAGGCGTGGAAGGCTCCGGACTCGAATTCGCACGCCACACCGTCGTCCGAGCGCGTCCCTTTAGGGAAAGACCGCGATGCCGACTTCCTGCGGCAGTCGCTGCGCGGCGCCTCCGGCTCTCCGGCTTGACCCGCGGCCTCGCATCCCTAACCTGTTTTCCCACTCTGAGGAGGTAACGATGCGCGACGCCAGCGACCTGCGGCGCTCCCTCGAGCGGATCGACGGGCGCGGCTACAAGGCCTACCGCGACATCGAGGGGCGCTACGACCTGGGCCAGCTGGAGCTTGCCCTCGACCGCGCCCAGGGCGATCCGTTCGCTGCCCCCAGCAGGCTGCGGGTGCGCCTGCGGGCCGAGACGGCCGGCTTTCCTCCGGCGCTGCTGGAAGGGCGCAGCCGGCCCGTGGCGCTGCGCGATTTCTTGGCGCGACGCTTCGGTGAGGCGGCGCGGCGGATCGCGCGCGGCGACCGCGGCAGCGGAAAGAGCGGGCTGATCGACATCGAGCGGCCGGGACAGGAAATCCTGGAGCGCTCCTCGGTGGTGTTGGTCGGCGGCGGCGGCGTGGAGGTCCGCTTCGTCGCCGGTCTGCCCGCGTTCGGCCGCAGGGTGGCCGGCCGCCAGGCGGCCGCGATGCTGCTCGACGAGGTGCCGCGCATCGCCGAGGCGTCGCTGGTGTACGAAGCGCTGGACGCCGGCGCGCTTGAGCGGCACGCCGAGATCGCCGAGGACGCCGACGCTCTTCGCGCCATGCTGAGCGAGATCGATCTGGTCGGCTTCGTCGCGGACGGAGCGGTGCTGCCCCGGGCCAGCGGCGTCGACGAACGGCCGTTGACCGAAGGGCGCGTGGTTGCGTTTCGCTCGCCGCCGAGCCTGCGCGTCGAGGTCGGGCTGCCCAACCGCGGCCGCGTGACCGGCATGGGCGTGCCCCGCGGAATCACGCTGGTGGCGGGCGGCGGCTACCACGGCAAGTCCACCTTGTTGACCGCGCTGGAGGCGGGGGTCTACGACCACGTGCCCGGCGACGGCCGCGAGCTGGTGGTCAGCGATCCCGCGGCGGTCAAGATCCGGGCCGAGGACGGGCGGAGGGTCGAGCGCGTGGACATCCGGCCGTTCATCAACGACCTGCCGTTCGGCCGCGACACCAAGGCGTTTTGCAGCGAGGACGCCAGCGGCTCCACCTCGCAGGCGGCCAACATCGTCGAGGCGCTCGAGGTCGGCGCCGAGACACTGCTGGTCGACGAGGACACCTCCGCGACCAACTTCATGATTCGCGATCACCGCATGCAGGAGCTGGTGGCCTCGGAGCGCGAGCCGATCACGCCCTTCATCGACAAGGTCCGCCAGCTGCGCGACGAGCGAGGAGTCTCGACGGTGCTGGTGCTGGGCGGATCAGGAGACTACTTCGACGTGGCCGACACCGTGATCTGCATGGTCGAGTACCTGCCCGAGGACACCACCGGGCGCGCGGGCGAGATCGCCGCCAGGCACCGCGCGCGGCGCATCCCGGAGGGCGGCGAGAGCTTCGGCGATTCGACTCCGCGCCGGCCGCTGGGAAAGAGCATCGATCCGCGGCGCGGAAAGCGGCCGGTCAAGATATCGGCCCGCGGCAGGCGTGCGATCGAGCTGGGAAGAGAGACGATCGACCTGAGCGGCGTCGAGCAGCTGGTGGATCGCGCCCAGACCGCGGCGATCGGAGAGGCGATCGCCGTCGCCAGAAAACGGATGGACGGCCGGCGCACTCTGGCCGAGGTGATCGATTCCCTTTTCGAGCAGATCGCGGCCCGCGGCCTGGACGCGCTGAACGAATCTCCGCGCGGAGACCTGGCCGAGTTCCGACGCTTCGAGCTGGCCGCCGCGATCAACCGCCTGCGCACGCTGATCGTCGAGCAGGATCGATAGCGGCTCTCCTTCGTCGATTTACCGCGGATACCAACTGTTACGAAATCGCTGGATTCGGCTACGGTCGCGCCCCTGCCGTTTTGCTACCCTCGAAGAGACGGGCCGATGTGTTCGCCCGGGAGAGGCGGTGCTACGATGTGCGCCCATGGCGATTCGGGCATCATGGTGCAGGCATCTTTCGCGATGATCGAGCTGAGCGACAGGAACGTTCTGCTCGTCGAGGACGACGCCAGGCTGGCCGAGCTGATGCGCGACTACCTGCGCTCCACGCTCGGCCTGACCGTCGAAATCGAGCCGCGTGGTGACGACGCGGTCGAGCGCATCGTCCGGGAGCGGCCCGATCTGGTGGTGCTCGATATCATGCTGCCGGGCAAGTCGGGGCTGGAGGTGTGTCGCCAGGTGCGAGCCAACTACGACGGTCCGATCCTGATGCTGACCGCGCTGGGCGACGAGGTGGACGAGGTGGTGGGGCTCGAGATCGGCGCCGACGACTACGTGGCCAAGCCGGCCAGCCCAAGGCTGCTGGCGGCGCGCGTCAAGACGCTGCTGAGACGCTTTCGCCGCGGCGGCGAGGGGGGCGGCCCGGATTCCGAAAACCGGATTGAGGTCGGTCCGCTGGCGATCGACTCGGCCGAGCGGGGCG
Organism: uncultured Myxococcales bacterium; assembly: GCA_964530995.1. Taxonomy (GTDB): domain Bacteria; phylum Myxococcota_A; class Polyangia; order JAAYKL01; family JAAYKL01; genus CAZHCG01. Next base: position 21,930 of record CAZHCG010000055.1, on the reverse strand, counting down.
CCTGGATCGACGGGAAGGCGCTGGAGCTGACCACCGCCGAGTTCGATCTCCTGTGGTTCCTGGCCGAGCGGGCGGGCGAGGTGGTTGCGCGGGAGGTGCTCTACCGGGAGCTGCGCGGGATCGAGTGGGACGGCCTGGATCGATCGATCGACCTGCGCGTGGCGCGGCTGCGCAGAAAGATCGGAGACGACGGCCAGCGCCCCGATCTGATCAAGTCGGTGCGCGGAACCGGCTACCAGCTGGCGGTCTCGCAATGAGCAAGCTTTTCGCAAAAATCACGGTCAGCCTCCTTTTGACTCTGGCCGTAACAGTGTTCCTCGCCGGTCTCATCCTGATGAAGCACATGCAGAAACGCTGGGAGCACAACGCGCCGCCCTTTGTCGATCTGATCGGGATCGCCGTTCGCGGCGAGGCGCGGAAGGGGGCCGACAGCGGCGATGTGGAGGCCGCGATCGAGCGCTTGAGCGCCGAGCACGGGTTGCCGATGGAGATCGTCTCTCCCGGCGATGTCGATTTGCCGCAGGCGACGAAAGACGAGCTGGAGGCCGGCGAGATCGCCTGGTGCGTGGGCTGGGAGCCGGTACCGGAGGCGGATACTCGGCACGGTGCCGGAGTGTTGGTTCCGATCGGGGACGGCGAACGGGTGATCGCGGTCGGATTGCATCGGCCGGTGCTTCCCGCCCCGGAGATCTGGCTGCTGGTCGGTCTGGCGGTGTTCGGCGTGGTTTCTCTGGTCGGTCTGGCCGTCACCTACCCGGTGGCCCGCTGGCTGGGCGACGTGGAGCGAGCGGCCGAACGGATAGAAAAGGGCAATCTGGAGGCGCGCTCGACCGTGCGGTCGAGAGGTCCGATCGGCTCGCTGGCGGAGTCGTTCAACCGCATGGCCGATCGTATCCAGCGGCTGCTCGAGGACCAGCAGCAGCTGGTGCAGGCCGTGGCGCACGAGCTGCGCACTCCGATCGCGCGGGTCCGCTTCGGGCTCGAGATGATGAAGATCGAAACCGACCCGGAGCAGCTCGCCGAGCGCAGAAGTTCGCTGGAGAGCGATCTGGGCGAGCTGGACTCGCTGGTCGAGGAGCTTTTGGTCCTCACTCGCTACGACAGCGGCCGGGCGGTCGTGCATCCCGAGCGAAACGACATCGAGGAGCTGGCGCGGACCGTGCTCGAGCGGCTCGCGCCGCTGTCGCCGGGGCTGAGCTTCGAGATCGATTCCGAGCTCGGGAAAGACGGCGAGGTCGTGATCGACGGCAAGTCGCTCTATCGAGTGCTGGACAACCTGCTGGCCAACGCGGCCCGTTACGCGGGAGAGTCGGTCGTGGTGCGCCTGGCGCGCGAAGAAGAGCTGTTGTCGGTCGAGGTGCACGACGACGGCCCCGGTATTCCCGACGAGGACCGCCGGAGGGTTCTGGAGCCGTTCGTCCGCCTCGACGAGAGCCGCAGCCGCTCCTCGGGCGGGGCGGGTCTGGGTCTGGCGATAGTTCAGCGCGTTCTGCGCGCCAACCGCGGCGAGGTCCGCGTCGAGCGCTCGAATCTGGGCGGCGCCGCGGTGGTCACCCGCTGGCCCCTGCCAGCAGATCACAGCCGCTAGACCCGCCGGATACAAACAGAAACAGATCGAAACCCGAGCGCGACGGATATCCGGCGCGGACCGGCGCATTCTTCCGGAAGAGAGGAGATGCGCCATGCTACAGGACCATGACAGCGCGCACGCCTCGGCCGGTATCGCCGGGATCGTCTTCGCGCTCGCAGCATCGTTGCAGATCGGTTGCTCGTCGCCCGCCGGAGCCGACACCTCCGCGGGAGACGCCGACCCCCGGCTGAAAACAGTCCACGTTTCCAGGATCGCAACGGACGATATCGTCGATCGGCGGCGCTACACCGGCGGGCTGCAGGCCTCGGCCGAGGTGGAGCTGTATCCGCTGCTCTCCGAGCGGATCATCGGCTTTCCGGTGGAGGATGGAGACTCGGTCGATGCCGGTCAGACCGTGGTTCGCATCCGCGCGGCCGGGCTGCGCCACAACCAGGCGCAGATGCTGGCCGAGATCGAGTCCTTGAACGAGACGATCGCAAACCAGAAAACAGAGCTGGAGCGCGCGAAAAAACTCCACGAGACCAACGTGATCACCGAGCAGGCGTTGCAGAGGATCGAGTCGTCGTACCGATCCACGCTGGCCAAGCGCAAATCGCTGAAGGCCAGCCTCGGCCAGATATCTGTCAGCGCCGGCCACGCCGTTATCGAAGCGCCGTTCGATGGTGTCGTGACCGCCAAGAGGTTCGAGGTGGGAGAGATCGCCTCGCCGCAGGCGCCGCTTTGCAAAGTGGTGCAAGTCGATCCGATCCGCCTCGAGCTGGAGGTGATCGAGCGCGAGCTGGGCGACGTACGGGAGGGGCAGCAGGTGCGCGTCGAGGTCGACGCCCGCCCCGATCGCGTCTTTCTCGGCGAGGTGACGCGGATCATGCCGGTCCTGGACGCGGCTACGCGGACCAACGAGGTCCGCGTGGAGATACAGAACCCGAGCGAGGAGGACGGCCGTCGACCGCTCAAGCCGGGCATGTTCGCGCGGGCCGAGATCGTGGTGGGCGAGCGCCCCGGCGCACCGACCGTGCCGGCGCGGGCATTGATGGTCGACACCCGGTCCGATGCGGGCGACGGGGGACGAGAGGTGTTGGTCGTCGGCGAGGGAAACGAGGTTTCGAGGCGCACGGTGGAGGTGGGAGTGCGCAACGGCGGCCGCTACGAGATCCTCGCCGGCCTGCGGGTCGGAGAGCGCGTGGTGGTTCGCGGTCAGTACGGAGTCGCGGACGGCGAGCGGGTGCGCGCGGTCGAGGGCGGCGGAAGCCCGGAGCCGGTCGGAGATGACGAGGGCGCGAGATGAGCCTCTCGTCGCTGTCGGTCGAGCGGGGCGTCACCTTCGGGATGGTGTTCGCCGCGATCTTCGGGTTCGGCGTCTACTCGTTGGGCCAGCTGCAGCTCGATCTCTATCCCGAGACCACCTTCCCCGTGGTGATGATTCTGACGGAGTACACCGGGGCGAGCCCGGAGGACGTCGAGTCGCTGATCACCGAGCCGATCGAGAGCGCCGTGGCCGCCGCCGAAGGTGTCGAGGAGCTGAAATCCGAGTCGAAGCAGGGAGCCTCGGTGGTGACGGTCGAGTTCGGCTGGGACGAGGACATGGACCAGGCAGAGACAAACGTGCGCCGCAAGCTGGAGCTGGTGGAGGGGCTGCTGCCCGACGGCGCCGATGATCCGCTGGTGATGGCGATGGATCCCTCGATGCAGCCGATCGTGATGCTGACGCTCGAGGGATCGCATCCCCCGGACGAGTTGCGCAGAATCGCCGAGGACGAGGTCTGTGCGCGGGTGGAGCGGCTGGACGGCGTGGCTTCCTGCGACGTGATGGGCGGTCTCGATCGCGAGATCCGCGTCTCGCTAGACCCGGCGCTGCTCGCCGCCCACGGGCTCGATGCGCTGGCGGTGCTGGGAGCGATCGGACGAGAGAACGTCGAGGAGCCCGGCGGCACGATCGAGCAGAACGGCTTCGCCTTCGAGATCCGCACCGCGGGCAGGTTCCGGAGCCTTGATGAGATCCGCGACGTGGTGGTCGGCCGGCGCGTCGGCGCGGACGGGAAGATGGATCCGATCCTGCTGGGGCAGGTCTCCGAGGTGCGCGACACCTTCGCCGAGAAGACGAACGCAATCGAGGTAGAAGGCGAGCCGTCGGTCTGGATCACGGTGCGCAAGCAGTCGGGGCGCAACACTGTGCGGGCCGCCGAGGCGACCGTCGCGGAGATTCGCAGCTTCGAGAGGAAGTCGGACGGCCGCCTGCGCTTCGGCGTGATCATGAACCAGGCCGATTTCATCAACAAGTCGCTGGGCAACCTTTCGACCACCGCCCTGATCGCGGTAGGGATCAGCCTGGTGGTGCTGCTGCTCTTCCTGGGAAACCTGCGCAGCGCGCTGGTGGTCTCGAGCGCGATACCGCTGTCGGTGATCGCGACCTTCTTCGTGATGGATCAGGCCGAGATGACGCTCAATGTCATCTCGATGGCCGGGTTGGCGCTGGCGGTCGGGATGCTGGTGGACAACGCGATCGTGGTGTTGGAGAACATCTTTCGTTTGCGCGAACAGGGCTTGCCGCTCAGGCGGGCCGCGATCGAGGGCGCCGCAGAGATGTCGACCGCCGTGGGCGCCTCGACCCTGACCACGGTCTCGGTCTTCGTGCCCGTCCTGTTCGTGCCCGGCATCGCCGGGGTGCTGTTCGAGGACATGGCGGTCACGATCTGCTTCGCGCTGCTGGTCTCTCTGCTGGTGGCGATCAGCTTCGTGCCGCTGGCCGCCTCGCGATTGCTGGGCGACCGCGAGAATCTGTCGAATCACGGCCATTTTGCAGGCCGCTGGAACCCGATCTCGCACTTGCAGGAGCCGTACGCCAGACTGCTGCGCTGGGTGCTGGCCCGGCGCTGGATCGTGGCGGTCGGGCTCGTGCTGGCGCTGGCCGCCACGGGGCTTCTCGCCGGCGCGATGCCCACCGAGTTCATGCCCGAGCAGGACCAGTCGATGGTGCAGCTCGAGCTGGAGGCGCCGGTGGGAAGCGACCTGGAGTTGACCCGCGACTACGTCCACGAGGCGATCGCGTCCGTGCGCGAGGTGATGCCGAAAGAGGATCGCGAGATGATCACCGCCGACATCGGCACCGGAACCGGTTTTTCGGCCCTCTTCTCCGAGGGAATGCATTCCGCCGGGCTGATCATCCCGCTTTCCGACGTCACCGAGCGCGACGTCTCCCAGGCCGAGTACGAGGACCGCTTGCGGAAGGAGCTGTCGCAGTTACCCGACCTTTCGGTCTCGGTCGGAGGAATGGACATGACCGGCGGCGAGGGGGACATGGAGATCGAGATTCGCGGCTACGATCTCGACGAGCTGCGCCGCGTGGGCGGCGAGCTCGAGAAGCGAATCGAGGCGATGCCGCGCGTCGGCCAGGTCGACTTCTCGTTCGCGGATCCGACACCGCAGCTATCGGTGCGCTACGACCGCGAGAAGATGGCCGAGATCGGGCTTTCCACCTCGAGCGTGGGCCGGGCGATCGCCACCTCTTTTCTGGGCAAGACCGCGGCGCTGTATTCGGAGCAGGGCGACGAGCACGAGGTCGTGGTGCGCTACGACGAGCGGCACCGCGGCGACGTCGAACAGCTGCGGAGAATGCCGGTCGGCCTGGCCGGCGGGAAGACGATTCCACTGGGCAACGTGGCCGAGATCGGATTGCAGCCGGGGCCGATCTCGATCGAGCGCGCCGACCAGGAGCGGGTAACCACGCTGAACGTGACCCTCGAGGAGAGCTGGGTGGACTCCGAGGGCGACGAGCAGAACAAGGACCTGGGCGCCGCGATCGGAGAGATTGGGGGGCTGCTCCAGGGCTGGGACTGGCCCGAGCAGATGGGCTTCGAGGTGGGCGGCAGCGCCGAGGACTTCATCGAGTCGTTCACCTACCTGGGCCTGGCGTTGGCCCTCTCGGTGCTGCTGGTCTACATGGTGATGGCCGGCCTCTTCGAGTCGTTCCGCCAGCCGTTCATCATCATCTTCACCGTCCCGCTGGCGCTGATCGGAGTCGTGCTGATCTTCGTGCTGAGCGGCTCGAGCATCGACATCACGGCTCTGATCGGCGTGATCATGCTGGCCGGGATCGCGGTCAACAACGGAATCGTGATGGTCGACGCGGCCAATCGGCGGCGGCTGGAGGGGCTGGATCGCTTCGCGGCGATCGTCGACGCAGCGCGCACCCGGCTGCGGCCGGTGCTGCTGACCAGCATGACCACGATCTGCTCGATGATTCCGCTGGCGCTCGAGATCGGCGAGGGCTCGGAGTCGTGGTCGTCGATGGCGCGCGCCGTGATCGGCGGGCTGTTGACCGCGACGGCGTTGACCCTGGTGGTGGTGCCTACCTTCTACACCCTCTTCGCCAGGAAGAATCGAAAGGTGGAGGCATGAGTGCGCGACGCGGGCTGCAGAGGGCGCTGGTGACGTTGGCGGCCGCGGCTCTCGCGATCCCTTGCGGCTCGCGGGCCGAGGCGGGATCCGGCGAGGAGATCGAGGGCGGGGAACCGTTCGAGACGCCGCGGCGAAAGATCACGCTGAGACAGGCGCTGGAGCTGGCCGGAGAGCGGAACCCGAGCGTGGCCCGAGCGCGGGCCGAGGTCGCCGCGTCCGAGGCGCGGATGCGAAAAGCCTGGGCCGCGGTGATCCCGTCGCTCGGCGCCGGCATGACCTGCTCCCACCTTGATCACCCCGACGAGATCGACACCGGCTCGATGATGGGCGATCTCCCGGCGGGGATGGACGGCGACTCGGAGCCGATCGTGGTCCGCCGCCAGGACGATCTGTCCGGCTCGTTGACCGTGGACGTACCGCTGGTCAACCCGGCCGCGTGGGCCTCGATCGGAATCGCCGATACCGCCTTGGACGTCGGCGAGCTGAGCGCAGAGCAGACGCGCGAGGCGGTGCTCTACGGCACTGCGCGGGCCTACTACCTGGCTTCGATGTCACGCGCGCTCGTAGAGCTCCAGGAGGAGCAGGTCCGCTCCGCATCTTACCACCTGGAGGTCGCCGAGCAGAAGAAGGCCGCCGGTTCCGGTCTGCAGATCGACGTGCTGCGCGCTCGCACCGATCTCGAGCAGGCGCGGCAGGATCTCGAGGATGCGAGGCTGTCGCTGGACACTTCGTGCGACACCCTCGGGGTGCTGACCGGGACCGGCGGCCTTCCTCTCCCGGCGGAGGTGCCGGTTTTGGATCGGCCCCGGCTCGACGAGGAGCGGCTGGAGGATCGCGCTGCGAAGAATCGACCCGATCTGGCGCTGGCGCGCAAGAGCGTGGAGCTGAGCGACGAGCAGCTCGACGCGGCCTGGCTGTCGCTGCTGCCCTCGATCAACGGAAGATGGCAGGGCACGCACCAGTTCACGGAGATGGCCGAGATGGGGGATCCGGACGAGACACGCTGGTCGGTGATGCTGACTCTGAGCGTGCCGATCTTCGACTGGGCCGGCTACCACGAGATCGGTGAGCGGCGAGCGGCGCTGGAGAGCGCTTCTCATCGGCTGGCCGAGGCCGAGCAGGCGGCGGGACGGGAGCTGCGCCAGGCGCGCAGGGAGTATCTTTCGGCGTTGCGCGCGGTGGAGAACGCCGCCTCCCAGGCGCAGCTGGCACGCGAGACGCTGCGGCTCGCGGCCAGCGCCTACGACGCAGGGGCCGGCACCTCGCTGGAGGTTACCGACGCGCGGCGCACGGCCTCGGCGGCCGAGGTCAACCTGATCGCGGAGCGACTGAAGGCGCAGCTCTCGTTGCTGGACGTGCTGCAAGCGGCCGGAGAACCGGCGGACGAGATCGCCGCGCGCTGAACGAGAGGCTTCGATCGAGGCGAGCTCACTCCACCGGCGGAACGTCGGGGACGCACTCCAGCTCGACCGAGACCGAGGCCTGGGCCCAGTCCAGGTTGAGCGAGTCGAAGACGATCCCGTCGCCCGAGGTGATCGCGCTCATGTTGTCGAAATCGTCCTGGAAGGCCAGCGTGTCGTACTCCATCACCGCCAGCAGGCCCTTGCCGTGGTCGGCGACGAACGACTGGAGCTCGTCGATCCAGCCGTAGGACCAGGGGATGCGGAAGCCGCAGAAGACGATCGCGTCCCAGTCGGCGGCGAGCGCCGCGGGGTCGCCCTGGTAGGAAGAGGGGAGGTCCTCGCCCAGGTAGGTGATGCCGGGCGGCAGGTCGTTGACCCCGCTTCCCGGATCGCACAGGTAGTTGTCGCCGAACGAGGCGACCGAGGGATTCGATACCTGCCCCAGGTAGCCCAGCACGTTGAACGAGCCGATCAGCTCGTCGAGAGTCGTGGCGTCGCAGTAGGCGATCACGTGTCCGTCGCCCCAGCGGTCCATGGCGAAGACCCGGTAGTCGTCTCCGTAAAGGTTGATGAACCCCTCGCCGTCCATGTCGTAGCCGGCGAGAATGTCGATCGCGCAGGCCTGCATCGTCTGGATGTCGAACGCGATGTCGACGCAGTCCTGGCACTCGCCGTCCTGGCAGACCTGGGTCTGGGGATCGCAGTCCTCTTGCACGTAGTCGCCCTCGAGGCAGGTCATCAGCGTGTACTCGTCGGCGCAGTACCAGTCGCCGTCCGAGCAGCTCGCCTCGTCGGTCTCCCCGTCGCAGTCGTCGTCGATCCCGTTTCCGGGGATTTCGTCCGCTCCGGGGTTCACCGCCGTGTCGGAGTCGTCGCAGTCGAGCGGCGCGCACCACCAGTCATTGTCCTCGTCGATGCAAGACAGAGTGTCGCTCTCCGTGTCGGCGTCGGCGTCGGCGTCGGAATCGGCGTCGGCGTCGGTGTCGGTGTCCGTGTCCGTGTCGGCGTCCGTGTCGGCATCGGAATCGGAATCGGTGTCCGAGTCCGAGTCCGAGTCGGACGCGGATGGAGCCGAGGAGGTGTCGGACTCGCACCCGAACCATAGCAGACACCCGCCCGAGCACAGAGTTGCCAGCAGGAACGAGATCGTGCGCGACATGATTCAACCTTTCGTTTCGTTTTCGAAGTTACGTTTACTCGTCCAATATTATATCAAGGTGATGCTCACCTGGGGCAAAAGCTGTTAGTATGTGTTTTGTGGACGAAAAAGGAGGAGTGATGATGATTCGAGCAACCAGATTGGGGATCCTGGTGGCGTTGTCTACAGGACTCTGTCTCGCGTCATGCGGGGGAAACGATGCGCCGTTCGATTACGACGGCGGCACGGACGCCGATGCCGACGCCGACACGGACGCCGACACGGACGCCGACACGGACGCCGATTCCGATGCCGACGCCGACGCCGACGCCGACGCCGACACGGACACGGACACCGACGCCGACGCGGACACCGATACCGATGCCGACACGGACACGGACTCCGATACCGACACGGATACCGACGCCGACACGGACACGGACACGGACACCGACGCCGACGCGGACACCGATACCGATGCCGACACGGACACGGACGCCGACACGGACACGGACGCCGACACGGACACGGACGCCGACACGGACACGGACTCCGATACCGACACGGATACCGACAGCGACCCGTGCGCCGAAGTGCCCGACGGCTGCTGCACCGAGCAGTGCCCCTGCCCGAGCATGACCATGCAGTGCCTCTACCCGGACAACTCCGATCCGCTCGGCGTCTGCAAGGAGCCGGTCGACTTCCCGTCCTGCTGGTCGGACGAGGACTGCGCGTACGGCTACTGCGAGGGCGCGCAGGTCTGCCCCTGCGCGGACGAGTGTCCCGAGCCGGACCAGCCGGGCACCTGCGTCGCTCCCGAGGGAGATTGCTGCGATGCCGATCTGGAACAGGATGTCTGCGAAGAGGGCAGCTTCTGCATGGAGATGGGCGACGAGGACACCTGCCAGCCGCTTGCCGAGTGGCCGGAATGCCTCGTGGACTACGAGTGCCTGCCCTCGGAGACGTGCGAAGGCGAGCAGCTTTGCAGCTGCATCCAGGACTGCACGACCGAGATGGGTGTCTGCGAGGTGTCCGACTTCGATTGCCAGAAGAACGGCGGTTACTGCGGCAACGGGTGGGAGGACTGCGCCGGCGGCTACTACGAGGCGTCGGACGACTACAGCGGCTGCCCGGACTATGCAAAGTGCTGCCTGCCGGACGATCCGCCCGAGTACCCCTGGGTCGAGGTCACCGGCCCCGATCCCGTGCCCGAAGGCCTGGTGCACGTCTACGCGGTGAACGGATACGGCACGCCGCCGGTGAGCAGCGACATCTCCGGAGCGCTGATCGCGGTGGGCGTCGCCCAGTCGGACAACCAGGACGGCTGCGACGCCTACAACTTCGCCACCACCGAGCCCTTCGTCGCGCTGGTGGAGCGGGGCAACTGCTTGTTCTCGGACAAGGTGGCCAACGCCGAGGACGCCGGAGCGCTGGCGATCATCATCTACAACAACCAGGCCGGTTGGCCTTCGGGCTGGCAGGCCGAGGGCGGTATTCCGATGGTCGGAATCGAGCAGGATCCCGGGACCGAGATGTACGAGTTCTGCGCCGAAAATTCGTCGGCCACGGTAACTATCCACGCGCCGTAGAGCCTGACATCTTTTTCCCGGGGCGTTCGAAGTGCCGCTCGCCGCCGCGAGACGAGAGGAGATCCGCATGAAGATTCCTCAAGGAGAGATCGATTTCCTCGGCGTGGGAGAGTTGCTGGTCGACTTCATCTCCACCGAGGAGACCGACTGGCTGCTAAACGCCTACACCTTTCGCAAGTACCAGGGAGGATCGCCGGCCAACATCGCGGTCAACATCGCCAAGCTGGGCGGCACGTCGGCGGTGGCGGCCAAGACCGGGATCGGCGCGATGGGCAAGTTTCTCAAGGCCGAGCTCCAGCAGGCCGGAGTGTGCTGCGATTATCTGGTGATGGATCACAAGGTCAACACCAGCGGTGTGTTCGTCTCGCGCAACACGCGCACGGCCGACTCCGAGGCGTTTCGCAGCAGCGACTACCAGCTCCACCCGGAGGAGATCCGGCGCGAAGCGGTGGAGCGCGCCAGGGTCGTGCACGCCTCGACCTGGGCGCTGTCGCGGGAGCCGTGCCGCTCGGCCGTGGCCCACGCCTTCGAGCTGGCCTCGCGGATGGACAAGATCATTTCGTTCGATCCAAACTACAATCCCTCGATCTGGCCAGAGTACCGCGAGGCCCTGCCGGTGATCGAAGCGATGCTGGGTTGCTCGACGATCGTCAAGGCATCGCGGGACGACGCGCGGCGCATCTTCGGGCGCAACAAGTCGGACGAGCAGCACGTAAAGAGCTTGCACGAGACCGGCCCGAAGATCGTGGTCTTCACGATGGGGAGCGACGGGGTGCTGCTCTCGCGCGACGGGGAGATGGTGCGCATTCCCGCGCACCCGGTCGACGTGGCCGACGCGACCGGAGCGGGCGACTCGTTCTGGGCCGGATTCCTGGTGGCGCTGCTGGACGGCAACGAGCTGGAGCGCTGCACGCTGTTCGCCCGCGAGGTCGCCGAGCGCAAGCTGCAGATCGTGGGACCGCTGCCCAACGACCTCGATCGAGAAGAGATCTACGCCGCGGTGGAGCGAGCGGGAACGATCCTGCCGGTGGCCCCCGACGGAACGTAGCCGGTGACCGGGCGGGGGACGAAGAGAGGAAGCCCCATGGCGACAAAGAGATCTGTCTACAAGGTGGGTCTTCTAATCGCGCTGCTCGCCGGGATCATCGTTTCGGGCATGTTGTTGCTCTCGGAAGACGACGGCGAAAAATCGATCGTCGCGTCGCAGAATTCGGACCGGATGGACGACCCTCGCAAAGAGAAGAGCAACCGTCGGGCGGATCAGCTGCGCGCAAGGTCAAAGAGGTTCAAGAGCTTGATGGCGGCTCGCCAAAGGGTTAGCAAGCTGCGCGAGCCTCCGGATCCTCCTCCGATCGTCCGTCCCGCTTTCGAAGAGGCCGAGCCCGAGATCGACGATCCCGTGCCGTTGGACGCTCGCCAGAGGCGCGAGCTGAGGGCCGCGCTCGATTCACTGTACGATCCGGCGGAGCTTTCCCGGGCGATTCTCGAGGGGAAGGCCGCGGACTCGGTCAAGGAGATCGGCGAGGCCTACCGCGAGCTGACCGAGGCCGAGCGGCTCGGAGACATGCCGATGGACGACGAGCTGTCTCACGTGGTGGATCGGATGGGCGTGGTCAAAGACTACGCGATGAACGTGCTGCACGCTCAGCGGTTGCCGGGTTCGGATCGAGGCAAGCTCCAGCAGGAGCTGGTGAAAAGCATCAACAACGGTTTCAGGGGGCGCCTGCAGGATCTGACCGAGGACTATCCTTTCTTGGAAATAGAGATGGTCGACCTCTCCGAGTGATCATCGGGGCGATTCCAAGACGGCGTAAGGCAGGCGGGCGCGCGGCGAGCGGTCGTCGACGAACGCCAGGGGAAGCGCCGCGCGAACCAGCCGTCCCAGCTCGGCCTTGGACCACAGGATTCCGGCGGGGGAGGGATCGCCCGCGAATGCCGCTCGCACCGAGCTGACCATCCTCATCACTATTCCCATCTTGCTGTCGGGAACGTGGAACACGCGAGTGCCACGGGAAACGTGACCCTTTTCACGCGCGTGGTCCAGCGCCTCCAGGTATCCGCCGAGATGGTCGACCAGCAGGTGGTGGTGCGCGTCCGATCCCGACCAGATTCGTCCCCGACCCCGTTTGTCGGCGATTTCGCGAGTGAATCCGCGGCCGCGACCTTCCACCACGCGATCGAGGAACAAGTCGTAGAACTCGCGAATCTGGACCAGCAGCTTGCGCCGCTCTTCGGGAGTGTAGGGCCTGGTCCAGGACTGCATGTCGGCGTGTGCTCCGCGCTTGTAGGTGGTCACGCCCACTCCGATTTTTTCGAGCAGGCCCGACAGGTCTGCCTTGCCGTAGAACACACCGATCGAGCCGGTCAGCGAGGTCGGCTCCGCGTAGATGACGTCGGCCGCGCTGGCGATGTAGTAGCCGCCCGAGGCCGCGACCTCGCCCAGCGAGGCGATTACGGGTTTGCTCTGGCGCAGAGACATCACCTCCCGCCAGATCAGATCCGAGGCCAGAGCCGATCCTCCCGGGCTGTCGATCCGCAGCAGCACCGCTCGAATGCGAGGATCGCGCTCGATCTCTCGGAGCTGCTCGGTCACGGTCTCGGCGCCGGTCATCCGGATGTCGAGCAGCGGGATGTGCACGCTCTCACCGTCGATCAGGTCGCCGTCGATGTGCACGACGGCCACCGCCGGGGCGTCCAGGTATGCGCGGTGCCTGAGCGGATCGTCGCCGTAGTCGTCGAGCATCACCAGCGGTCCGTCGACCAGCTCGCCGATTTCGTCCTCGAGCTCGTCCGCGGAAACAACCCGGTCGACGAGCCCGGCCGCGAGCGCTTCGCTGGCCGTGTAGGGACCGCCCTCGATCGCCTTCCGCGCGGCTTCCAGGCCGCCCAGGCTGCGATCCTGCTGCACGTGGTTGACCACGCGCGTGTAGACCGAGTCCAGGTAGCGGTTCATCGCCAGCGCCGCCGGATCGGAAGGGCTGCCGCGCGTGAGCGACTCCGGAGCGCTCTTGTACTCGCCGACGCGCACGATGTCCGCGACGACCCCGATCTCGTCGAGCAGATCCTTGAAGAACACGCTCTGCGTTCGGATTCCAGCCAGCCGGATTCCGCCGGCCGGGTTGATCCAGGCGTGATCCGCCGCCGCGCAGGCCTGGTAGGCGGAGGCCGAGGCGTCGGCCAGGTAGCAGATCGTCTGCCGGCCCTCCTTCGCGGAGAACTCGCGGATTCGACGGCGCAGCTCGTGAGACTCGACCATCGACAGCGACGCGGATCCGGGGCGCAGCACCAGCGTGTCCACGCTCGGGTCAGCCAGCAAACGTTCGAGCCGCTCCAGCAGCTCGGCCAGCTCGAAGGAATCCGGTGAATCCTCGAGCGCGATCGTCACGGCCCGGTGAGGGCGCAGCGCTCTGGGCAGCTGGATTGCGTGAGCCTCGTCGCCGGAGAAGGAGACGGCCCAGGAAGCTCCCTCGAAGCCGCGGCCGTTCTCGGGATTGACCTGGTAGTACGAACCGACATCGAGCCCGAAGTGACCGAAATCGAACGCCAGTGAGCCGTCCACGTAGTAACCGTCCTCGTGCTCGTCGTCGCGCAGGCCTTCGGCTCCGAAGCGCGCTCGCAGCGTGAAACCGTCCACGATCATCGCGGTCATCAGCGCGGTCAGGTCGGTGCGGTTTGTCTCGTCTCCCAGCTCGTTCTTCAGGCCGCTCAGGTAGCGCAGCTCCGATCCCAGGCTCCAGCGGTCGTTGCCCAGCGGTCGAATCGTCAGCCCCACGGCGAAACGCCGCGGCGCCAGCTCCGTGCGAGCTGGAAGGCTCGGGTCGTCGACGGTCATGTATCCCACCTCGGGACGGTTGACGTCGGAAACCGTGAACGACAGTGCGAGGTGGTTGACGGGACGCACCGAGAGGGACAGATCGAGCGTATCGACGTCTCCCAGGTCGTAGCGCAGCAGCGTGCGGTAGGCGATTCCGATCCCGACCGCGCGCTGGAGGTTGATCGCCATGCCCAGGGAGAGGCGAGCCCGATCGTCGAGCCCCTGCCAGCCTTCGCGTACTCCGGTGGGCGCGAGCATGAACTCGGTGGCCACGCCGAAGCCCAGCGGTCCCAGCGGAAAGGCGAAGAACAGCCCGTGCCCCTGACCGGCCAGCCGGTCCTGGTCGTCCACCCAGGCGCCTACGTAGGTCAGGTTCCACGAATCCAAAAAACCAAGGTTGGCCGGGTTGACCGACAGGGCGGTGGCGTCGTCCACGTCGGTGATGGAGGGCGAGGGCAGCACCACTCCCTCGGTAGCCCGAGTGTAGAGCTTGTGGTTCTGCGCGATCGAGGTCCAGCTCGCCGCCATCAGCCCGAGGGCGAGCGTCGCTGCTACGATCCTGGATGCAGTCAGTCGCATCGCGGTCTCCTTCTTCTTTGGAAAACAGCTCGTTCACTTTATCATCTTAGCTCGGAGCATGCACATTTCCGGGTTTTGGCTTCACTGCCAATATACCCGCTGTGGGAGAGCTCGCCAGCGGCGGGGTCGATGCAGGGTCAGCGCAGGGGATCCGGATCGTCGACCCGCTCCAGCCCGAACTGCCTGTCCGTCAGACCCGCGATCAGGATCTGCAAGCCGAGGCGATCCAGCTCGTCGTCGGTCGGAACCTCTCCGCCGGAGCCGTCGCGGAAGAATCCGCGGGCGGTCTGCACCATCGTGTAGTACTCGATCGAGACGGAGGGCAGCCCGTCGCCGCGCAGCCAGCGCTTGACCTTGGCGGGGCCGGCGTTGTAGGCGGCCAGCGCCAGCTCGACGTCACCGAAGCGATCGATCAGACGCGAGATGTACCAGCTGCCGGCGGCGATATTGAACTTTGGATCGAACGAATCGTGCGAGCCGCGCCAGTCGATCCGCTCCGCCAGGTAGTCGGCGGTGCGCGGCATCAGCTGCATCAGCCCGCGGGCGCCGACCGGGGAGACCGCGCGCCGGTCGAAACGCGATTCGACCCAGATGATGCCGAACAACAGATCCTGGGAAACGCCGTGCTCGCGGGCCGCGCGCCGCACGAGAGGCGCCACCTCCCGCACCTTCTCGGACGTCAGCTTCCAGTCGCCCCTGCGGCGCAGCGTGGCGGATCGGGCGGTCCGCTCGGTGGCGGAATCTCCGTTTCGCGCGCGGGCCGGCTCGGAGCGCGGGGGCCTGGTCGCTCTCGACGGCGAGGTGCGGGGGGATCCTCCGCATGCCGCGGCGAGCCCCAGGATCGACAGCAGCGCGATTCGCGGGCACCACATGTGGTCAATTGTAGGACAAGAGCTGTGGAGTCGCCAAAAAAATGTCTAGCCGTTTCTCTCGGCGATTGCGCGCACGGCCATCTCGTAGAGCTTCTTGCGCGGCACTCCCAGGGCCTTCGACAGCGCCGAGGATGCGTCGCGTGCCGAGAGCCCCCTCGATATCTCGGCGCGAATCAGCTCGCGAAGACGTTCTTCGTCGTCCTCCGCCGGCCGGGTCTCGGCGCCCGCCACCACCAGCGTGATCTCGCCGCGGACTTTCCCGGCGAAGCGAACGGACAGCTCGGACAGCGTTCCGCGCTCGATCTGCTCGTGGAGCTTGGTCAGCTCGCGCAGCACCACGGCGCGGCGTTCTTCTCCGCAGGCGGCCGACAGATCGCGCAGGGTGGCGGCCAGGCGGGGCGGGGATTCGTAGATGACCGCGGTCGCGGGGTCGTGGGCCACGCTCGCCAGCTGCCGGCGGCGCCGCGTCCCGGAGCGGTGCAGAAAGCCGACGAAACGGGCGCTTTCGATCGGAAGCGCCGCGACTGACAGCGCGGCCGCCAGCGCCGAAGGTCCGGGAATCGGTCGAACCGCGATCCTGGATTCGGCCGCGGCGCTGACGAGTTGCTCGCCCGGATCGGATATCGCCGGGGTGCCGGCGTCGCTGACCAGGGCGACGTCCCCGCCGGCGAGCAGCCTCTCGACCAGTCGCGGCACTGCCCGCGCCGCGTTCTGCTCGCGAAGGCTGGTGCACGGCGTCGAGATGTCGTGCGCGGCCAGCAGGCGCCGCGTGACGCGCGTGTCCTCGGCCGCGATCAGCGACACCTCGCGCAGAGCTCGCAAGGCGCGCAGAGTCACGTCCTCCAGGTTTCCGATCGGAGTGCCGACCACGAACAGCTCGCCGGCGCCCTCGGCGAAGGTCATTGGACGGGATCCTCGTCGAAATACTGGGGTAGCTCGTTCTCCAGATAGTCGCGCAGCTTGCCCAGCAGGCGCTTTTCGATCTGGCGCACCCGTTCCCGGCTGATCTCGAAATGGTCGCCGATCTGCTGCAGGGTCAGAGGATCGTCGGCGATCAAGCGCTCGCGGAAGATGAAGTCCTCCTTGTCGCCCAGCGGCTTGGAGAACTCGTCGAGCTGTGCGCGGACCGCGTCGCCGAAGCGGGCCTCCTGCACCAGCTGGTCGGCAGATGGGGAGGTTGCCGGGATCGTATCTACGCGGCTCAGCGGCCGTCCGTCTCCGTCGTTGATGTTCTGGTCGAGCGAGAGGTCGTCGGCCTGGAGGCGGTTGGTCATCTCCGCCACGTCCTTCTCCGAGACGCCGATTCTCTCCGCCAGCATCCCGGCGGTCGGCTCGACCCCCATCGATTTCAACCGCGCGCGTTCCTTGCTCAAATTGAAGAACAGCTTGCGCTGAGCCTGCGTGGTGCCCAGCTTGACCAGTCGCCAGTTGTTGAGCACGAACCGCAGGATGTAGGCGCGAATCCACCAGGCGGCGTAGGAGGAGAGCTTGACTCCGCGCGTCGGGTCGTACTTCTTGACGGCGTGCATCAGGCCGATGTTGCCCTCCTGGATCAGGTCCATGATGTTGCGGTAGGCGCGCCGGTACTCGAAAGCGATCTTGACCACCAGCCGCAGGTTGGCGGTCACCATCCGAGCCGCGATGTCGACGTCTCCCGTCCGGGTATACCGCTCGGCCAGCTCTTTTTCCTCTGAAGGAGTGAGGAGGGGATACTGCTGGATCTGCTGCAGGAAGGCGTCGAGCGCATCGTAGTGCGTCACCGAGCGGGATTTCGATTGCCCCGAGAGCTTTTCGGTGATCGGGCCCCGGGTCTCGACTCCGTTGGGAGTGATATCGATCACGTCGTCGGCGGTGGTGCTCTTTTTGCGTCCTTTGCCCATGGCGCGCGCAGTATAACACGCCGGCTCCGAGTCGCTATACGAACCGCTCGTCCGGCAGGAGCGGGGCGACCGTGACCGCCGCGGTGGCGCGTGATACTGATCGGAACATGAGGCGTTTCACCTCCGAGCTGGCGATCGTGTCGTCGTGGGGACTAGTCGCGGTCCTGCTCGGGGCCGCTTGCTCGACCGGAGCGGGCGACGGCCGGGTCTGGGGCAGCGTCAGCCTTCCCGACTGCGTCGGCGACCGCCCGGATTTCAACCTTGGCGTCGATTTTTTCGCCGCGGACTACTTCGACGGCGCGCTGCTGATCCGTCTGCAGAACGGCGGCCGGTCCCAGGCCTTCTCCGACGGAATCGTGATTCGAATCGAGGACGTGGAGCTGTTCGCCGACGCGCCCGGGCAGTCGTTTGCCGTCATCGTGGAGCCGAGCCTCGAGACGTTCGTGGAGCAGGGGCCGGACGCGGGCGTTCCGACCACCGCCGGCGGCTCTCCGGCGCGGGCAACCCTCTACCTCAACGAGCTGTGCCCGGACAACAGCTACGCTTTCGCCGACGGCCAGGGCGAGATTGTTTTCGACAGCATCTACGTTCCCGACGAGAGCAAGCGCATCCGCGGCAGCTTCCACCTGGAGTTCATCGATCCCCGCGACTGGGAGTCCCCGCAGGATCCCGGACCGCGGGCCGACCTGTTCGGGGAGTTCGATTTCAACTACTCGCGCGGCTCTCCCGCCCAGGCTTTTCCCAGGTGACTCGGCGCGGACAGAGGATGGAGCTGGCTTTCGAGCGGCTCGCTTCCGGGGGCGACGCCGTGGCCCGCAGCGGGTCGCGCAGCATCTACGCTCCGCTCGGTGCTCCCGGCGATCGGGTCCTGGCCTCGGTGCGGGCAGGCGGAAAGAGACCGCGGGCCGAGATCGAGCGAGTCCTGGAGCCGGGGCCGGGCCGCCGCGAGCCGCTCTGCGAGCTGTTCGGCGCCTGCGGAGGATGCGCCTGGCTGCACCTCGACGAGCGGGTGCAGCTGGCGGCCAAGCGCGATTTTCTGTCCCGGGCGACCGGCGTCGAAGAGGTCGAGGTACGGCCTTCCCCCCGGCAGCTGGGCTACCGCGCCAGGGCGCGGTTGCAGTTCAGACCGAGACGGCGAGGCTCCGTGCTCGGTTTCCACCGCAGGCGTTCGCGCGAGGTGGTCGACGCGAGGCGTTGTCCGATCCTGGCCTCGGCTCTCGTCGAGCGTCTCGGCGAGGCGGCGCGCGACCTGCTCGGCGAGCTGGGAGGCCCGGCGGAGCTGCTGGTCGCCGACGGCGATCCGGCTCCGATCGCCGCGGTCGCGGTCGACGAGGCGCCGCCTGCGAGCTTCTACGACGCCGCGCGCGCGGCGGTGGGGGAGTCTAGCTCCTCGGGCTGGACGGGTATCGGCGCGCTGGTGGACGGGATGGCGTTGCCGGTCGCCGGAGAGAAACGGGTCCGCGTGCTCGGAGGAGACGGGGAGCCACTGTGGATCGGCGCCGCGAGCTTCGGCCAGGCCAACTCGGAGGTCAACCTCGAGCTGGCGGCCACGGCCTCCGAGTGGCTGGAAGCTGGCGGCTTTTGCAGCGCAATCGAGCTTTTCTCCGGCACCGGCAACCTGACGGTGGCCCTCGCCCGTCACGCGCAGCGTTACACCGCGGTGGAGATCGACGGAGAGGCGGTCGGGGCGGCCAGGGAGAATCTCGCCGAGCGCGGGCTGGAACGGGTTCACGCCGTGGCGGGCGACGCGCTGGAGAAGTACCGCGAGCTGGGACGCGCAGCCGAGCTGGTGGTCGTGGATCCGCCGCGGACCGGATGCGCGCGGCTGGCCGAGGAGCTGGCCGGTGCCGGGCACGAGGCGATCCTCTACGTCTCGTGCAACCACCGGACCCTGGGCCGGGATCTGGCGCTGCTGGCGCGCGGAGGCTACGGAGTGAAGCGCGCGCTCGGGTTCGACATGTTCCCCCAAACGGCGTACCTGGAGAGCCTCGTGCTGCTCGAGCGCTGATCGGGAAGGGAAGATCGCGATGGAAGTGGCCTGGAAAGAGAGCTTCGTAGAGCAGGAGAGACGGTACCGGTTCTGCTTCGCCTGCGAGCACTGCGCGCATTTCGACGAGCTGAGCGGCGAATGCTTGCACGGCTTTCCGACCGAGACCCACCGCCTGGAGCGCTACCGCTCCGAGCCGCCCCCCGAGACGATCCTGTTTTGCAAGGAGTTCGACCTGGCCTGACGGTGCCGGGCTCGCTCAGGAATTCTTCTTCTTGCGCTTGCGGCGCTTCTTGCGGTCGCCGACCACCCCGGCGGAGACCGCCTGCTTCTGCAGAACCGTGATCTCCTTCATCTTGAGCACCAGCTTGTCCCCCTCGCGCCTGGCCTTGCCGCGCAGCCGCACGCGGGCTCCGGGCAGCACCAGATCCTCGACGCCCTGGAACCCCTTGCCGTAGCGTTTGCCGAGCTGCCGGTGCTCCTCGCGGGTGAACTTGCCCGGCTTGGCCGGTCTCACCTCCAGCGTACCGCCCTCCATCTCCAGATCGAAGCCGGTGTAGACCTCGGCCTCGCGCAGCTTGTGGATCGCCGGCGCGCGGCCGCCCTGAATCACCAGAAACGAGCGATAGAAGTAGGCCACGCAGTTCTGGCCGCGCACCGGGGAGCGCAGCGGCTCCTCGACCCGCGCGATGCCTTCCACGGCGTTGGCGCCGGGCACCACGTCCTCCAGGCGGGAGACGGGCTCGGGATCCTTGAAAAAGGTCTGGATGCTGCGTTTCACGTCCGTCATGTCGACGGCGGACCATAGAGGGCATCGCGGCCTCGATCAACACGATTCTCGTTTCTGGAAACCTGGAAACAAAGCTCGTATGATACGCACGGCCGGCGCGGTGCCGGCCGAACGAGCGGAAACGAGGAGCTGGAGATGAAGCTTTTTTCAACTGGAGCGATCGCCGTCGCCTGCGCGCTGCTCGTGGCCGCGTGCGGCTCCGAGAGCGAGTCCGGAGCGGTGGAGGAGAACGAAGGCCAGGTTGCGGACGAAGACGCGGAGCAGTCGCCGAGAGCGGATCGGCCGGCCGCCGGCGAGGGCGGAGAAGAGGCCGCAGAAGGCGAGACGAAAAGCGGCGGCAGCGTATCCGCGGCCGAGCCGGAGCCGCTGCAGGTGCCCAACGAGAAGCTGTCCGCCTCGCACATCCTGTTGATGTTCAAGGAGGCGCCCAAGGCGCGCAGCGGAGTGGAGCGCACCAGGGAGGAGGCCGAGAAGCTGGCCGCCGAGCTGCACGAGAAGCTGGAGGAGGGGGCGGACTTCGCCGAGCTGGCGCGCGAGCACTCCGACTGTCCCTCCGGAAAGCGCGAAGGCGGAGACCTGGGAGTCTTTCCGGCGCGAAAGATGGTGCAGGAGTTCAGCCGAGCCGTGTTGGAGATGGCGGTCGGCGAGATATCTGAGCCGGTCGAGACGCCGTTCGGGTTTCACATCATCAAACGCCAGCAGGTGCTCGAGGCTCACGCGCGGCACATCCTGGTGATGCACGAGGGATCCAAGCGCAAGCCCTCTTCGGTCACCCGTTCCAAGCAGGAGGCCCGGGAGCTGATCGAGCAGCTCGAGGAGAAGCTGGAGCAAGGCACCGACTTCGCCGAGCTGGCGCGCGAGCACTCGGACTGCCCCTCGGGCAAGCGCGCCGGCGGAGACCTGGGAACCTTCTCCAAGGGCGACATGGCCCCGGAGTTCGAGAAGACCGCCTTCCAGCTGGAGGAAAAAGAGATCTCCGACGTGGTGGAGACCGATTTCGGCTTCCACCTCATCCAGCGACTGCCCTGAGCGGGACGAGCGGATGCTGTCGATCCGCGGCGCCGTCTTGCTGCTCGCGACCTGGGTCCCGGCCGCGTCCGCGTGCGCCGGAGCTCGCGAGGCGGCGCTCCCCGACCGTCCGGTCGACCTAGCCTTCGAGCTGGGGGGCGAGCCGATGCGGTTGTCCGATCTGCGCGGACGGCCCGCGGTGCTGGTGCTGGTCCGCATCTCTGAGCTGACCAGCGAGCTGTACCTGAGGCAGGTGGAAAAGGCCTGGCAGCGAGAGGCGGGCAGGGTGCGCTTCGCCGTCCTCTCCATCGAGCCGGCCGAGCGCCCGCTGCTCGAGGAGTACGCGGAGTTCAACGAGCTTCCGTTCCGGATCGGGCTGGCCGAATGGAGAGTGGCCAGCGGGCAGAGCGCGCTGGGCCGGATTCCGGTCGTGCCGACCACCTACTTCCTGGACGAGAAGGGACGCGTAGAGGACGCTGCGCTCGGAGCGATACCGGCCGAGGAGATCGAAAGGCGCATCGAGAGGCTGGGTTGGAACGAGATGGAAGGAATCGAGGGGCCTGTCTTCTAGACCTCGTCGACCCCACGATGACGCGTCGGGGCGGCGGGTGGTGCGTCAGAAGTCCGACCCGTCCGCGATGACGGAGATCCGGCAGGACGTCTACGTCTCGGGGTCTTACGAGCGGCGGGGGGTGCGGCTCGTGGACACGGCCGACAGCGATCAGCCGCGGTCGGTCCATTCCGGCGCCTTCGCGGGGAACCTGAACGGGCAGGGGGTACTCGGGCGCGAGGCATGGAAGATGTGCGAAGAAAACGCTTCGACGTCAGAACCCGAGGCAGGAGCCCGGTGCGGTAGTTCCGCACGCCGGGATCTGTGCGGGGGG
>CAZHCG010000054.1:0-27569 GCA_964530995.1 uncultured Myxococcales bacterium | reverse complement strand
CGGTGTCGGTGTCCGTGTCGGTGTCGGTGTCCGTGTCGGTGTCGGTGTCCGTGTCCGTGTCGGTGTCGGTGTCCGTGTCGGTATCGGTATCGGTGTCCGTGTCCGTGTCACCGCCGCCCCAGCCCTCGGTCGGACCGGAGGTGGTGATGTCCAGGCAGTAGCCGTCCTCGTCCAGCTCGCCTGTGGTCGCGTTGCGGCAGGTCATGTCGAGGTTGAAGCTGCCGCCGTAGTACTGGCTGCACGTCGAGGAGGTCATGCCGTCGTAGTCCGGCGAGTTGCACTTGGCCTGGAAGCTGTTGGCGACCCAGGCGCAGACCGGCGCGCCGGCCACCGGGTAAGTCTCGGTGCCACCGCTGGTCAGGATGGTGAAACCGAGAACGGTCGGGTCGTAGCAATCGTAGTCGCCGTTGACGTCCTCGACCCCATCGTCCCAGGTGGACTGCCTGCACTTGAAGGCGTCCTGCTCGTGGCTCGGACCGCAGCGCCGCATGCAGGCACCGCCGCCGTAGAAGCCGGCGTAGCAGGTCCCGATCACGCCGCAGCCGTAGCGGTCCTCGACCGCCTGGTCGGAGGAGCCGGAGCCGTTCGGCGCCGCGGAGTTGGCCGCAGCGCAGCCCGACTGAATGCAGTACCCGTTGGCGCCCACGGTCTTGTTGAAATCGTCGACGTCGGGCGTCAGGCACTGGGCGTTGTCCGGGCAGTCGGACGTGGTCTCGCAGGGATCGCCGATCTCTCCGTCCGGGTTGCCCGTCCAGCTGCAGATACCGCTGGTGGTGTCGCACTCGCCATCGAAGACGCAATAGCTGTCGGAGCAGTACTCGCCGTTGGCCGTGTCGCAGTCATCGTCGACAGTGCAGCTCGGGCCGGCGCCCACCAGGCAATCCTCGGTGGTCTCGCACTTGGGCATCAGGCAGGTGGCGAACTGCGACTCGAAAGACCACGACTGCGGGTTGCAGGCGATGTAGTCCGCCTTGCACTCGTTGCCCTGCATGTTGACCACGCACTCCTCGACGCAGACGCCGAAGCCGGCCTCGTCGTCGGACTGGTCCGCGGTGAGCCACGAAATGTCGTTGCAGACCACGCCATCTCCGCTGCATCCGTCGGTGGGGTTCTCCATGGTCGCGGGCTCGCACTCCCTGGTGCAGATCCCGCCCGGGGCGCCGCTCCAGGCGAAGCAGTAGGCGTCCTGGTTTCCGCCGCTGATCTCGATGCAGGGATCGGTCTGACCCTCCTCCGTGATCGGCTCGCACGGCTCGCCGACCCAGTCGGAATCATCGAGGTCGCTGTCGGAATCGCTGTCCGCGTCCGTGTCCGCATCGGTGTCGGCGTCGGTGTCGCCGTCCGCGCCTCCACCATCGCTGTCGTCACATGCTCCGGCGACCCCGAGAGCCAGCGCCGCCAGCACCACTAGAAAAAGCTTTCTAAAATCCATCATATTCCTCCTGGTTTCTGAAGCTCCCTGACTCGGGGCTTCCTCGCCTCCACTTCGTGGAAGACCTTTTCCGCCTCTCAACTTCGGTCAGCTTCATACAATCATACTAGAACCGTGTCAATAATACACCAAGGATCGTGATGCCGCCGTCTTTTTTTTCGCAGCCCCGAAAAATGAGATCCATTTGCCTTGCGGCGCGTCGAATCCACCGATGCGCGCCTGGAACGCGCCGCAAATCAGGAGGTAGACGATGCAACGTCAGCTCAACATCCGCATAGCGCTGGTCTCCGCCGCCGCCGTGCTCCTGCTGGCCGGCACCGCCCGGGCCCAGCGCCGATCGGGAGCGGTATCGCGCGGCGGGGATTACAGCGTCAGCCTGGAGTCCGCCGGGGGAGCCTCTCTGCCCACCTACCATCACCGGGGCGAAACCTGGGTGCAGGGCAGCCGCGGACAGCGCTACGCGATCCGCGTCAGAAACCACACCGGACAGCGTATCGAAGCGGTGGTCACCGTCGATGGACGCGACGTGATCACGGGCCGCCCGGGCAACTACCGCAAGAACCGCGGCTACGTGATCCAGCCCCGGGGATCGGTGCGCATCGACGGGTTCCGCACCTCCTGGAGCGGCGTCGCCGCCTTCCGCTTCACCGACGTCGAGGATTCCTACGCCGCGCGGATGGGCAACTCGCGCAACGTGGGAGTGATCGGGGTCGCGATCTTCGAACAGCGCCGTCCCGACTACCGTCCGCCCCCGCCGATCGTCCGCCGCAAGCGGGGAGTCGGAACCGGTTACGGCGCCGGCGGCGCGCCCTCGGACGGATCGGCGGCCCCGCGCTACCTGGACGAAAACGAATCGCGCCAGGGCGTAGGCACCGGCTACGGAGGGGACCGCTACTCCCCGGCTTCCGAGACCAGCTTCCCGCGCCGCACCAGGCGCCCCAACGCGCGGCTGAAGCTTTACTACGACGATCGCGAAGGACTGACCGAGCGCGGCGTCATCCCGCGCCCGTGGTACCCGCAACCCCGCGAACCCGATCCGTTCCCCGAGAGCCGCGATCCGGGCTTTGCTCCCCCTCCCCCTCCTCGGCCGTACTACTGGGAGTGAGTCCGACAGGTCGGACCTGCCGCACCTGTCGGACTTCCCCCCTTGACCTCATCGCTCAATCGCGCGACAGAAAGCGCCATGCTGTCGGCGCTCGCCAGCGAGGCACCGAGCCTCGGCCGCTTCGTTCTCGAGACCGCCGGCGTGCTGGCCCTGCTCGCGCTCGCCGCCTGGCTGGCGGTGCGCTTCATCGGACCGCGGATACGGAGCGGACGCCGCCGCAGGCTGCGCGTGGTGGAACGGCTCGCGCTCGAGCCGCGCCGCTCGCTGTACGTGGTGGAGGTGGACGGTCTGCCCTACCTGCTGGGGGTCGCCGACGGCTCGGTGCGCCTGCTGCAGAAGCTGGATCCCATAGAGCCCGAGCCTCCCTCCTCTCCGGGTGACGGAGAGAACGAATGACGGCCGCGGCCCAGGTCGCCGGCGCCGCCCTGCTGCTGGCCGCGGGCGACGCGGACGGCGGGAGCTCCTGGCTCTCCCACCTGGGCGTCACCGCGCTCGTCGCGCTACTGCCGTTCGTGGCGATCGCCGGCACGTCGTTCGCCAAGATCGCCCTGGTCCTGATGTTCGTCCGTTCCGCCCTCGGCGCCTCCGGAGTGCCTCCCACCACGGTCGTGACCGCGCTGGCGGTGGCGGTCAGCATGTTCGTGATGGCCCCGGTCGCGACGGAGATGTCCGACGCCGCGCGAGAGGTCGCGGCTCGTTCGGACGAAGGGGACCCGGGCGCGGACGCCTTTGGAATAGAAAGGGCGCAGCAGCTGTACGCCGCCGCGTCGCCGCCGCTGCTGGACTTCCTGGAGCGCAATACTACAAAACGAGAAGTGGAGTACTTCTCGGACATGAGGAACCTGCCCGCCGACGAGCCCCCGGGCCTCAGCGTGCTGCTCCCCGCCTTCGCCGTCTCCGAGATGGTCGAGGGCTTCATGATCGGGGTGTTGATAGTGCTTCCTTTCGTCGTGATCGACCTGATAGTCGGCAACACGCTGATCGCCCTGGGGCTCCAGGCGGTGCCGGCTCCGGCGATCGCGCTGCCGCTCAAGCTGCTGCTGTTCGTGACGGTCGACGGCTGGCGTCTCGTGATCGACGGATTGGTGGTCTCCTACGGATTGTGACCTTTCTCGGATTGCCTACGCTTGAAATGATGCCTAGAATCCGACGAATCGGAAAGGAAGGTGGAACGACGCATGTCCGAACAGCGAACCATTCTCCTCGATGAGCGCGGCAACCCGGTGGGCGGAGACGAGGAGGAGGAGGTTGATCGCGCGATTATCCAGACCTCGGGGGAGCGACCCGCCAATGTGATCGCGGTGCCGCTCGACGAGCACGTGCTGTTTCCGGGAATGACCTTGCCGATGGTGCTGGGCTCGGAAAAATCAAAGGAAGCGATGGAGTTCGCCCTCTCCCAGGGGCCCTTCGTCGGCCTCGTGCCGCGCGTGGAGCCGCTGGAGGAGCCGCCGGACTCGCCGCCGGAGCCCGAGGAGCTGGTGGACACCGGCGTGCTGGCGCGCGTGGTCAAGGTGCTCAACATGCCCGACGGGAACCGCTCGGTCGTGGTCGAATGCCAGATGAGGATCAGGATCGTGAAGTACGTGCGGACCTCGCCGTTCCTGATCGCCAAGGTCGACTACCCGCCGGACACCTACGACGACACGGTCGAGAACAAGGCGATCTGGCGCGCCGCCAGGATGTCGCTGCAAGAGCTGTTCAAGGAGATCCCGGGTCTGCCCGAGGGCTTCAGCGTGGCCGCGGCCAATCTCGAGGGACCGGCACAGCTGACCGACTTCGTCGCGGCCCACATCGATCTGCCGCGCGAGGACCGCGTCGAGCTGCTGCGCGAGACCAAGGTCGAAAAACGCCTCTCGGCGGTGGCCGAAGCGCTGACCCGCGAGCTGGAGCTGGCGCGCCTGGCCGGCAGGATCCGCGAGGAGATCCGCGAGAAGGTCGAGAAGACCCAGCGCGAGTTCTACCTGCGCGAGCAGCTCAAGGTGATCCGCCGCGAGCTCGGCGAGGAGGTCGACCAGAAGGAGCTGCTCAACAAGGAGCTGGAGGACAAGATCAACCTCGAGGGGCTTCCGCAGGAGGTAGAGAAGCGAGCCAGGAAGGAGCTCAAGCGGCTCGAGATGCTCAACCCCGAGTCGCCCGAGTACAACGTGATCAACACCTACCTGGACTGGATAGTCTCGCTGCCCTGGCGAAAGGACACCGAGGACAACGAGGATCTGGGGCGGGCGCAGAAAATCCTCGACGAGGACCACTACGGCCTGACCGAGGTCAAGGAGCGGATCGTCGAGTTCCTCGCGGTGCGCAAGCTGAAACCCGACCAGAAAGGGGCGATCCTCTGCTTCGCCGGACCGCCCGGGGTGGGCAAGACCAGTCTCGGGCAGTCGATCGCCCGCTGCCTGGACCGCAAGTTCTACCGCTTCAGCCTGGGCGGAATGCGCGACGAGGCCGAGATCAAGGGCCACCGGCGCACCTACATCGGCGCGATGCCGGGCAAGATCCTGCAAGGGCTCAAGACCGTCGGCGTGCGCAACCCGGTCTTCATGCTCGACGAGATCGACAAGCTCGGCTCCGACTGGCGCGGCGATCCGTCGAGCGCGATGCTGGAGGTGCTCGACCCGGCGCAGAACCACGCTTTTTTGGATCACTACCTGGACATGCAGTTCGATCTCTCCCACGTGATGTTCATCTGCACGGCCAACGTCAAGACCGGCATTCCCAAGCCGTTGCTCGATCGCATGGAGATCATCGATCTGCCCGGATACGTCCTCGACGAGAAGGTGCAGATCGCGGCCCGCTACCTGCTGCCGCGCCAGATCGAGGCCCACGGCCTCAGCAAGTCCCAGACCCGCTTCTCCAAGGGCGTGCTTCCCAAGATCGTCGAGGGCTGGACGTCGGAGGCGGGCGTGCGCAACCTGGAGCGCTCGATCGGCCGCATCTGCCGCAAGGTCGCGGCCCGGATCGCCAAGGGCGAGGTCGAGACCGCCAGGGTCACGGCCAAGTCGCTTCCCGACTACCTGGGCAAGCGCAAGGTGACCAAGGAGCCGCTCGGCCATCCGCGGCTGGGAAGCGCGGTCGGGCTGGCCTGGACCCCGGTCGGCGGCGAGATCCTGCGGATCGAGACGACGCGGATGCCGGGCAAGGGCCGCTTCCACGTGACCGGGCAGCTGGGCGACGTGATGCGCGAGTCGGTGGAGATCGCCGCCTCCTACATCCGCCACCACCACCGCAAGTTCGACGTGAATCCCGAGGTGTTCACCGAGGAGGATCTGCACGTGCACTTCCCCGCCGGCGCGGTTCCCAAGGACGGCCCCTCGGCCGGCGTGACGATCACCACGGCGCTGATCTCGCTGCTGACCGGCAAGCGAGGCCGCCGGCCGCGGGGCAAGGTGGCGATGACTGGCGAGCTGACGCTCTCGGGCCAGGTGCTGCCCGTGGGCGGGATTCGCGAGAAAGTGCTGGCGGCCCAGCACGCGGGCGTCAAGACGGTGGTGCTGCCCGCGCGCAACGAGCCGGACGTCACCGAGGTGCCGCCCCAGACCGCCGAGGGGCTCGAGTTCGTCTTCGCCAAGAGCTACGCGGACATCTACGACGTCGCCTTCCCCGACTGACGACACTCCCGAAGAGGAATGCGCCGCGCCGCCGCCGAACGGCCGGCCGGCTCAGGGAAAGCGCCCCTGGATGCCGACTCCGCCGGTGATGTCCAGCTTGAACTGCGTGATGAACGAGATGTTGGGCGCCGCCTGGATGTAGGCCCCCAGCCAGGGGATGAAGTCGAAGTGCGCCGCGATCGGCACCGTGATCACGAAGTCATAGGCGTCCTCGATCCTGCGTTCGGAAAAATCGAACAGCGCGGCCGCGCCGAACGATATCTTGAACAGCCCGTCGGACGGCGAGTAGACCTTGATCCCCGGACCAATCAGCCGCGTCATGGACAGGCCGCGCTCGGGCTGCTCCACGCCGAGGCGAAAGATCGCGATCACCTCGAGGCCGTCCAAAACGCCGAACCCGCCGCTGAACTCCAGGTGCATTCCGGAGCGTCCCGAGCAGACCGGCTCGCCCTCCTTGCCGTCGACCGCGTCCGGCGAGTCGCTGGGCTTCAGCTCGCAGGCCTTGTCCGGATCGTTCTTGTCGTAGGGCGCCACCAGGTACCAGCCCGTGCCGAACAGGACGTTGACGCTGCCTTGCATGTGGTGGTCGCGCTTGCGACCGTCCCACTTCTCTCCCGCTTCCTGCGGCTCTGCGTCCTCCGCCGCCGGCGCCGTCCCCGCCGCGATCCACAGCGCCAGCGCAAACGCCGCGGGGGCGATTCTACTCAGAGAAGCTTGCATCTCTCGCGACTCCCCGGCTTGTGTTGTACATTCGCTCTCGACGAGCGCGTTATTATAGGTGGATGAGTCGATGCAGGCAATTCGAACCGACAGGCGGGAGTTCCTTGTCTCGGGCGGGGCGTTTCTCGCCCTGCTGCTGAGCCCGGGGGACGCCGCGGCGATCGGCTCCTCCTCGCGCGTGGAGCTGGTCCAGATCTCGTACGCGGGAGGCAACTGGAGACCGCGGCCGACAGCGCTGCGGCGCCTGGCCTGGGAGATCCACAAACGCACCGCGGTGCGTTCCTCGCTGGAGCCCGGCGTGGTCAAGCCGACGGTCTCCGAGCTGTCGACCAGCCCCCTGGCGTATCTGAGCGGAGACCGGCCCTTTCCGCGCTGGAGCGAGAGCCAGGTCGACGCGCTGTCCCGCTTCCTGCGGCTGGGCGGAACCCTGATTGTCGATCCGGCGCACACTCCCGACGGAGACGTCGCCGGGCTCTCCGAGTCCTTCGACGAGCTGCTCGAGGCGGCTCTGCCCGGCGCTAGCGTAGAGGAGCTGCAGCCCGGCCACCTGGTGTTCCGCACTTTCTACGACGTTCCGCGCGCGCTTGGTCGTGTCGAAGGGACACCGGGGCTGATCGGCTACGCCCGCGGCGATCGCCTGGCCGTGATCCGCACGCGGCACGACCTGGGCGGAGCCTGGGCGCGAGACAACCTGGGCAACTGGATACACGAGGTGGTCCCCGGCGGGGGACGCCAGCGGGAGAGCGCCTTCAGGCTGGGGATCAACCTGATCATGTACTCGCTTTGCCAGGACTACAAGGACGAGGAGCCGCACCGCCGCTTCGGCCGGTTCGGCGAGGGTGGCGACTGAATGAGCGGGATCGCCAGCAGCGGCTCGGAGATGGACGAGTGGCGGATCAACGCGCTCGGCGGCCTCGATCCGCTGCTGCTGGCGCTGCTGGTGGCAGGATCGATCGCCGCGCTGGTCTGGACCTGGCGATCGCTCGATCCCCGGCTGGGCACGTCGCGCCGAATCGCAATCGTCGCCCTGCGTGCGGCGGTGCTGGCCTTGGCCCTGGCGCTGGTCCTTCAGCCGACGCTGCGCTCGCGGAGGCTCGAGCCCCGCAGCGCCCGAGTCGCGCTGCTGGTGGACGTCTCCGGCTCGATGGCTCACGGAGAGGAGGCCTCGCGGCTCTCCGTGGTTCGCGAGCTGCTGAAGCGAGCCGGCGAAGACCTCGATCTTCTGAAGAAGAGCTACCGGCTGGACTGGTACGCCGTCGCCGACGAGCTGGTGCGGGCGAAAGGTCGCAAAAAGGCCCTGGTGGCCGCCGCCGAGGCGCGCGGGACGAGGCTGCTCCACGCGCTGCGGGAGCTGCTCGACGGGCGAGGAGACGACGCCCCGCTGGCCGGAGCGATTCTGATCAGCGACGGCGCCGACACCGAGGTCGGCTCCCCGCCGGACAGGTCGCCGCAGTTGGAGTCGCTGGCTGCCGCCGGCGTCCCGATCAACACCGTGGCGGTCACAGCGAGCGGGCGTCGTACCGACCTGGCGATCGCCTCGGCCCGCGTCGCGCCGTTCGCCTTCTCGCGCAGCGAGACCCCGATCGAGGTTTCTCTGCGCGCGGTGGGGATCGAGCGTTCCGAGGTCGAGGTCGCGCTGTGGCGGGAGGGCGCTCTGCTCAAGCGCCGCCAGGTGCGGCTGGTGGGCGAGACGGGGCGCACCGAGTTCACCGTCAACCCCTCGCGGCTGGGGCGCCACGTGCTGACGGTCACCACCGCCGCTCCTCCCGACGACGAGGTTCCGGAGAACAACTCCGCCAACGTCGTTTTCGACGTCGTTCGCGACAAGTACCGCATCCTGCACCTGGCCGGCCGCCCTTCGTGGGATCAGCGCTTCGTGCGTGAAGCGCTCGAGTCCAGGCCGCAGATCGACCTGGTTTCGTTCTACGTGCTGCGTACGCCCTACCAGTCGGCCAGCCTGGGCAGGGCCGGACTGGCGCTGATACCCTTCCCCACCGAGGCGCTGTTCGAAGAACACCTCGACGAGTTCGATATCCTCGTCTTCCAGGACTTCGATCCAGCTCAGGTCGGAGTCGATCGCTATCTCGAAAAGATCGACACGTTCGTTCGCGAGGGCGGCGCGCTGGCCGTCGTCGGCGGCGAGACGACCTTCGGCTCCGGCTGCCTGTCGCACGGCGAGATCGCCGAGACGCTGCCCGTCCGAACGCTCGCCCGCCGCGCGAGCGGAGGACGGGCGGTCGACGAGACTCCGTTTCGAGCGCGGCTGACCGAGGCGGGCGAACGTCACCCGTTGACCCGGCTGGTGACCGATCCCGGGCAGAATCGAGAGCTGTGGAGCTCGCTGTCGCGCCTGGAGGGCATCGCGAAGGTGGCGGGCCTGACCGAGGGCGCCGTCTCCCTCGTCGAGCACCCCTCCCTGCGCTGCGACGACGGACCGGCTCCGCTGATCGCCGTGCGCGAGATCGATCGCGGTCGCACCGCGGCGTTGACGACCGACTCGCTGTGGCGTTGGCGCTTCACCGCTCCGATGCGCGGGGAAGCGGCCGAGGTCTTCCCGGGGCTGTGGAACCGGATCGTCTCCTGGCTGGGGCGGGACCCGGACCTGGACCGCCTGCGACTGAGCGTCAGCCCGCAGAAGGCGACGCCCGGCGAGCAGGTCACGGTGGAGATCGAGCTGGTGGACGAGGCCTACCGGCCGGTGCCCGGAGCCGAGCTGGACTGCGCGATCTCCTGGCTGGACGCAGACGGAATCGCCCACGGAGAGGAGACCCGGATCAGGCTGGACGCGGAAGGACGCTATCGCTGGGAATGGTTGCCCAGCGGTTCCGGCCCCCACCGCGTGACGGCCTCGGCACCGGGCGACCTGACCGCCACCGACAGGTTCCTGGTCGCCGGATCTCGACCGGAGCTGAGTAGGCTCGATCCGGACGAGCAGCTGCTGCGGGCGATCGCGGAGGCGAGCGGCGGCGAGCACCTAGACGGAGAGCTGGAAGCCGGCGCGCTCGAGCTGGCGGCCGCGCCCGGACGAAAGGTGCTGGCGCGCCACGACGTTCCGCTGTGGAGCCACCCGCTCACTCTGGTCGCGTTGCTGGCGCTGCTGTTCGGCGACTGGATGCTGCGCCGCCGCTCCGGTCTCGGCTGAGGCGTTCCTCCGCGGCGGTCGTGCAGCAGAGGCCGCCGCGATCCATCTCGGCGATGCAGCGGTTGCAGTGATCGCAGTCCGAGGCCGCGATCTCGCCGGCGCTCATCCTTCGAACGAAGCGGGGATCGCGCACCAGCGCCCGCCCGACGGCGAACGCCTCGAAGCCGGCTTCCAGCGCGCTCTCCATTCCGCTCAACGAGCAGACGCCGCCGGCCAAAACCAAGGGAAGGGAAACGGCCTGACCGATCGGCCGCGCGGGCTCCATGAAGAACAGCTCCTCGAACTCGTGCCGGGGAACGAACAGACGGCCGAACAACCGCAGCCCGATCCGCCTCGGCACAGAGTCCTGCACCGCCGCCATCTCTCGCGTCGGCACGTTCCCGCGCAGCATGTAGAGCGGCTCGCGGCTGACGAACCCGCCGCTGATCACCAGCGCGTCGGCGCCCGCCTTTTCGAACGCGCGCGCGGCCAGCGCCGCTCCTTCCGGCTCCAGTCCGCCGGGGAAACCGTCTTTCGCGTTGATCTTGACCAGCACCGCGACCCGCGCCGGCAGCGCGTCGCGCACGCGCCGCACGACCTCGGCGGGAAAGCGGACCCGACCTTCCGGGCTTCGGCCCAGCTCGTCTCCGCGGCGATTTATCCGCGGGCAGAGGAACTGGCTGAGCAGGTAACCGTGACCGGCGTGGATCTCGACCGCGTCGAATCCGCTCTTTGCGGCCAGGCGCGCCGCGGACACGAAGTCGCCGGTGATACGTTCCGCGTCGTCGCTCGTCATCGCGCGCGAGACGGTCAGGCCGTAGAGCACGACGCGCCGCGACGGTCCCGTCGGACGTCCGCCGATCACGCGCGGATTGGAGAAGTCGCCGCAGTGACCCAGCTGGATCGAAGCCGCCGCGCCCTCGGAGTGGACGGAGTCGGTGAGGCGTCTCAGTCCCGCGGCGATCGCGGAGCTCGCCAACAGTTGGTGCTCGTAGGTGCGGCCGTCGGGCGAGACCGCGCAGTAGGCAACGGTCGTCATCGCCACACCTCCCTCGGCCATCTCGCGGTGGTGCCCGACCAGCTCTCGCGAAGGCAAGCCTCCCGGGCACATGCCCTCGAACGCAGCGGTGCGCAGCACGCGGTTGGAAAGGGTCAGCGGCCCGATTCGCAACGGAGCGAAGACCCGGCTTTCAATCGGACCGCTCACCGCTCTGCTTCCAGCCAGATCGGCGAAGACCAGGCCACCTGGTCGTCGCTCTGGACCACGCGCAGGTACCAGTAGCTCCAACCCGGGTCGGCGGGAGGGGGCGGCAGCGAGCCGGCGGCCCGCAGCTCGCGGCCCGAGAAATCCAGGCCGATCTCGCGACCTCCGCGGGTCACCATCGCCGCGCCGCTCAGCGGAGCCGTGCCCTCGGCCAACGCGCGAAAACGAGCGCCGGCGGGCGCCCGGATCTCCGAGCCCATCGGCTGCCCGGCGGCCTCGAGCCACAGCAGGATCTTGGCGCCGGAGGTGGCGTAGCAGCGCCGAGCGCGCAGAGCGTCCAGCACCGCCTCGCGCGTGGCCGGCTCGCAGAGCACGGCTGTCAGACCGGTGCGGTGCGAATCGCGCACGCGGCAGATGCCGTGCTGCCAGTCCAGGCCGTGGCCGTCCGAGCCGCCCACCAGGCCGAAGCGCAGCCCGGCGTCGAGCATCTCGGCGACGAATTGACCCGGCTTGTCGTCGCCGCGTGTCGCGATCGGCCCGACTCCGGGGCGCTCGTAGGCGCCGTGGCAGGAGACGATCTCCCAGCAGCTCTGCACTGCGGAATCGTGGTTGGCGGCGTCGGCGCCGGTCCAACCCACGTGGTGGGGAAAGAGCAGCGCTCCGCTCTCTCGCGCCTCGCGCAGCAACGCGGACGACTCCGCGCTGGCCTCGTCGTCGCGGGACAGCACCGGACCGCCCCGCGCCGGCGGATAGACCACCTTGTGCCCGGGACCGGGGTGCATCTTGCCGGTCCACTCGTAGGCGTGCAGGGCGACGAAGGCCTCGGGCACGGTGCGCTCGTCCGCGGCACGACATGTCTCGATCCACTCCCCGGGCGGCGTGCGCTTTCCCAGGAAGCTCTCGTGATCAGAAACCGCGGCGATGTCGTCGCCGTAGCGATGGCGCGCCCGGTGATAGGTCTCGGCGTGCGTGCCGGTGCCGTCCGAGGCGGCAGTGTGCTGGTGAATGTCTCCGAACAGGATCCGCCGGCCGTCGATCTCTCGCCGCGATGGGTTGGATTGGCGTCCACTCTCGCCCGGCACAGCCGGCTCCCACCCGCCGAACTCGGGTCGATCCTCGCCGGCCCCGGCCGGCGCCAGATCCAGCCGCCGCACGACGATTCCGTCCCGCTCGCGGGTCGCGACCAGCAGATCCGCGCCCGCGGCACAGATCGAGGGACGTCGTCCGCGGCAGGCCCAGCCCTCCTCGTCCAGGCGCCGGCGATCGCTCCATCCTTCCGCTCCCAGGTCCTGGCGCCACAGTCCCTGAGAGCTGCGTCCCACCAGCACCAGGCGACCCCCGGCGCTCAGCGCCAGGGCGGGCGACTCGAATCCCTGGTCGACGCCCTGGCCCCGCCGCGCGACGCCGGGCATCTCGCGGGCGGGCTGCGCCGCTCGTCCCTGCGGATCGACGTGAGCCAGCTCGATCCAGCGCACCAGCACCGGCCCCTCGTCGGGATCCACGTCCGACTGCCACGCGATCCACGCGCCCCCCTCGCCGTCGGAGCACAGAGCGGGAAGCGCGACCGTGCCGCCGCTGTCGACGGCGACCGGCTCCAGCTCCTCCGCCGTCGGATCATCGATCCTGCGGCAGCGTAAGGCGGAAAGAGGGCCGCACTCGACCTGCCAGGCGACCCACGAGCCGCCCTCGTCGACCGCCGCGGCCGGAAACCCGTGGATCTCTCCTCGCCCGGCAGCCGTCCAGGGTTCGCCGATCGGCGCGCCGCCGGCGAGGGTCAGCGCCCTGGCCCGGCGCGATTCGCCCACGATCTCGGTCCAGGTCAGCAGCGCTCCGCTCTCGCCGGCCGCGAGACAGACCTCGCGGGGCGCGCCGGCGGCCTCCGCCAGGCGGCTGGCTCCCGGCCATCTCCCATCGGCGTCGAGCTCGCGCAGCCACAGACCGCCGCCGTCCGTCCAGGCGACTAGCAGGCCGTCGCGACCAGCGGCGATGGACAACGAAGTGACCGCCGGGCTCGGAGGAGCGACTTCGAAACCGCCGGTCCAGCCGCGTCCGGAATCACGCCGGCAGACCCTGACCCGCTCGCCATGCTCGTCCCAGCCGATCCAGGCCGCCCACCAGCGCCCCGCCCGGTCGGAGCAGATACGCGGTCCGCGTCCGTACCCGGGCTCCTCCATCACCCAGCTGTCGCTCGTGTTCTCTCGCTCGGCCATGAGATGTAGTTATCACATCCGCGGCCGGCGGACACGGTGCTGCGCCAGGCCGCGAAAGAACAGACAAGTTTTATGAATAATGTATCTTTACAATCAACTGGTTATTCAATTGCTATTTATTTCATGATCTCTGATACTAGATCAGTTCGGGGTGCTTGTCGTTCAAGACTCAGTGATTCCGCCTGTTTTTGTCACGTCGAAATCGAAATCTTTTTGCCCCGATGACACCGTGACGCGAATCGTATCGTCGTCCAGCCGCTCGAAGACAAGCTCCACGGTCTTGCCGTCGAACGGCGTCTCGAGCGTGTACTTTCCCGCCTGGGGCACGGGATCGGCCCAGCGGACCTGAACCCCGTCCACGTCGAGATCCCAGTCGCCGCGCTCGGACGTCCAGTCGCGGGCGCCGTTTATCTCGATCCCCTCCACAAGGCCGCCATCCATCAGCGTCTGGGTGCGGTCGCCGCCGCCCACCACCTGGAAGTCATCCATCTCGCGGGTCCAGGTCAGCTCGTGGACCACGTTGCGGCTCGAGTCGATCGAGCTCCACGTCACCTGCGCGGTGCCGTCGACCCTCACCTTGCCGTTGGAAAAGCCGGTCCACTCGTGATCAACCACCAAGCTCCCGGCCTGGGCCGAGGAGACCGTGATCTCGTGGACTCCCTCGTAGCTCTGACCCTTGTACGTGCAGTTTCCGGCGTAGACGCCGTACTCGATGCTCAAGGTGGCCCCTTGCAGGGATATCTCGGCGCAGGGAAGCTGCGACTCGATGAAATCCCTCAGCTCGGCGGCGGCCTCCTCCACCGCCTGTCCGATCGTGAAGTTGGTGCTGATCTCGACCGAGCTGGAGGTCAGGTTGACCGCCTGGCTGGACAGCGAAACCTCTTCCAGCGCCTGGAGCGCCTCGCCCACGGTCAGCGAATCGTCGGCGCACGGTCCGGCTCCCAGCGCCAGCGGGGCGAGAAGAGCCACGGCCAAAATGTGCTTGTTTTTCATAATCTCCCTCCTTTGTGCAAACCAAATATACAATCAAAAAGCGGTCCCGTGGAGTGAGACCCGCGACCCTGCTCGAGCATTCTCGATTTCTCACATACGGCAAGGCTCAAGCCCTGACGAGCACCTGGCAGCGATCCGGACCGGCCGGAGATCCTACAGCTCGAGAGCCTTCCTGATCTGGCCGGCATCGGCGGACTTGCGCAGCACGGCGTCCACGCCTTCCGGGCGAGGAGACCCTGAAAGGTCGGTAGTGGCGAATACGACCGCCCTACGAATCGAAGGGTTGTCCCGGCGCCAGTCCGCGACCAGATCGCAGCCCCGCGCCAGGCCCGGTCCCAGGTAGCAGTCGCAGACGAGGTGCGTCACGCAGGCCTCCTCCAGGCTCGCCGACGCCTCCTCGGGGTCGGTCGCCGTCAGGATCCAATCGAAATCGGACGCCAGCACGCGCCGTATCATTCGACCAACGAGCGGCTCGTCGTCCACCACGAGCAAGACCCGCTTGTCTCTCTTTCGACCGTCTTCCATACCCCCAGCCTCCCACTGTAATGTACCAGCTTTTTGAACTAGTTCAACCACATTGAAAACCTGGCCGCAGGGATTGGGCGGTGGTACCTTTGCCCGACATGAGCGAAGTCTATCTACTCGAATCGCGACACCTGGACGACGAACGAGCGATCCCGGCGATGTGGAGCCAAAGCGGGCTCGGATCGATCTTCGACGCCAACGACCTGGCTGCGATCAAGCTGCACGTCGGCGAGCCGGGACGAGACACCCACCTGCGTCCCTTCATCGCCGCGGCGCTGGTCGACCGCGTGGCCTCCAGCGGCGCGCGCCCTTTCCTCACCGATTCGGCGGTGCTGTACCGCAGCCCGCGGGACACCGGTCCGGGTCATGCGCGCGTCGCGCACGACCACGGCTTCGGCCTGGAAAAGGTCGGCGCTCCGTTCGTGCCGGCCGACGGGCTGCTCGGTCTCGACGAGGTCGAGGCTCCCGTCGACGGCCGCCACTACGGCTCGATTCCCGTGGCCGCGGCGATCGCTCAATGCAACGGCGCCCTGCTCCTCTCGCACGTGACCGGCCACCTCGCCACCGGCCTGGGAGCGGCGCTGAAGAACCTGGGGATGGGCTGCACCTCGCGCAAGGGCAAGCTGAGCCAGCACCACGGCCAGCAGCCGAGAATCGACGCCGCGCGCTGCACCGCCTGCGGCACCTGCGCCGAGTGGTGCCCGGCCGAAGCCGTCTCGGTCGATCGAATCGCGAAAATCGACGCGGCCAGCTGCATCGGCTGCGGGGAGTGCATCGCCGTCTGCCGCGAGGGGGCCGTGCTCTTCGATTGGCGCAGGCGCGGCCGCGAGCTGCAAGAGCGGATGGTCGAGCACGCCGCGGGCGTGGTGCGCGCCCTGTCGGGCAGAATCGCCTACGTCTCCGACGCCACGCTCGTCACCGCCGACTGCGACTGCATGGCCTTTTCCCAGGAACCGATCGTGGACGATATCGGCCTGCTGGCCTCGCGCGACCCGGTCGCGATCGACGCCGCGGCTCTCGATCTGATCGAGCAAGGCGCCGGCAAGAGCCTCGAGGATCTCAGCTACCCCGAGCGGGACGCCGCCGTCCAGCTGCGCTACGCCGAACGGCTCGGCCTCGGCAGCACCGACTACGAGCTGATCCGCGTCGAAATCTGAGCCCCGCGCTCTGTCGTTGCCGCTGTGCTGTGCTATGATGGCTCCGCACTGGGAGGAATGATGTCCGCGACATTCGAGCGGGAGCTCGAGTTGCACATCTCGGCGGGGTACCCGCTGGTGTTCGTCACCACGCTCGACGAGCGGCGCGCGCTGGCGGCGATCCGGGCCGCGGCCGACGCCGCCGACCGCGAGGTGATCGCGCCGCGCGACCCGGGGCGCACGGGCAGCCTCGACGTCCAGCTGTCGGCGCCGGGACCGGGCAACGCCGTGGTCGTGATCGACGACGTGCACCGCCACATCGAGGACCCGGAGGTGCTGCGCCTGCTGGCCGACGTGGCGGGGCGCGGATCGATCACTCCCCGCACCGCCGTGGTGCTGGCCCCCTGGATCGACCTGCCGCCCGAGCTGGAACGTTCGGCCGCGGTGGTGAATCTGCCGCTGCCCTCTCCCGACGAGCTCCGAGCCACCCTCGATCGGATCTGCGGCGAGGTCGGCGTGCTGCTCACCGACGACGACGACGCGCACCTCGTGCGGGTCGCCCAGGGCCTGACGCTGGTCGAGGCGGAGCGGGCTCTGCGCAAGGCGCTGATCGGATGGCCCGAGGACGCCGAGGGCGCCCGTCGCTCGGTGGAGAACGACAAGCGCAGGGCTCTCAGGCGCAGCCGGGTGCTCGAGCACGTCGAGACGCCGACCGACCTGGACGCCGTGGGCGGTCTCGACCGGCTCAAGGAGTGGCTGCTCTCGCGGCGCGACGCCTTCTCGGATCGCGCTCGCGAGTACGGTCTGCCGGCGCCGCGCGGCCTGCTGCTGATGGGCGTCCAGGGCTGCGGAAAGTCGCTGACCGCCAAGGCCGTCGCCGGCTTCTGGCGGCTGCCGCTGGTGCGTCTCGATCTGTCCGCGGTCTTCGGTCAGCCGCGACCCGAGGAGGCGCTGCGCGGCGCGTTGCGCGTCGCCGAGGCGATGTCGCCGGTCGTGCTCTGGATCGACGAGATCGAGAAGGGGTTCGACCGCGGCGGCGAGGGATCCGCGGCGCGGCTGCTGGGCGGGATGGTCACCTGGCTGCAGGAGAAGCGGGACGAGGTGTTCGTGGTCGCCACGGCGAACCGGGTCGAGGACCTGCCGCCCGAGCTGCCGCGCAAGGGCCGCTTCGACGAGATCTTCTTCGTCGATCTACCCGACGCGCACGAGCGGCGGGAGATCCTGGAGCTGCACCTCTCGCGCCGGGATCTGAAGGTCGACGAATTCGACCTCGACAAGCTGGCGGACGCCACCGAGCGGATGACCGGCAGCGAGATCGAGCAGGCCGTGATCGCGGCCATGTACGCCGCCTTCGCCCGCGGCGATTCCCCGCGGACGCGCGACGTCGAGCGGGCCGGCCGCGAGTCGGTCTCGCTGTACGAGACCTTCGAACAGGAGATCAAGAAGCTGCGCGAGTGGGCGCGCCGCCGCGCCAGGCCGGCCTCCACCGATCGCCGCAAGATCGATCTCTTCTCGGACGGGGGCAGTCAGGAGAAAACGCGATGAAAGTCAGCTTCACCCACGAAATCGAGGCGCCGATCGAGAAGGTCTACGAGGCCTACCGCTCCGCGGACTTCTACCGCGCCAAGCAGAAGAGCTCTGGAGCCACCGAGGTCAAGATCCTGGAGCACGAGCGGGTCGACGAGGCGCGGACCAGGTTGAAAGCCGAGGTCACCGAGCCCTCGCGCGTGCCGCGCTTCCTGCGCAAGTCCGAGGTCGACACCTACGTCGACGAGAGCCTGCTCGACACCGAGTCCGGGACGCTGAGCTGGAAGGTGACGCCGGACAAGATGGCGGACGTCTTCTTCCTGTCGGGAAAGATCGAGTTCGCAGGCGCGGGCGACAGGACGCGGATCACCTACCGCACCGAGCTGGAGGTAAAGATCCCGCTGGTGGGCAAGAAGGCCGAGAAGATCGGCCTGGAAAAGACCGAGGAAGAAACAGAGCGCCAGGCGCGCTTCCTGCAAAGCTGGGTGGACGGCCGGGCGAGCTGAACGCATCGATCACAGAAGCACACCGGCCCACCGATCCGCAGACAGACTCGCCCGATCCACACCCGATCCACGTGCCCGATCCATGCCCGATCCACGTGGGGACTGAACGGATCAAGCCGAGATCACATGACAAAATAGCAGATCCTCGTCGTTGCTCGGAAGCGGCCCTTGATACCTCGCAACAGCACGAAACACGATAAATCGAGCCGGGCTCAATCACCCGACGAGTAGAGATGCAGCTTCAGCTCGGCGGCCTTGATCCTGGCCGCGCGGAAGTACTGGCTGTCGGGGAACTGGCGCATCAGCGCCCGCAGCACCGAGCGGGCCTCGTCGCGCTGGTGGGCCTCCTGGTGGCTGAGCGCCAGGTACCAGTAGGCGTCGTCGGACAGGTCGCGGTCGAGGTGCTGCTCTATCAGGCGCTGCAGCATCGCGATCGCCTCGCGCGGCTTGCCCTGCAGGCGCAACGCGTTGGCCAGCTGGATCTTGGCGGCCTTGATGTGGCCGGCGTCGCCCTTGTACCTCAGCGCGGTGCGGAACTCCTCGATCGCCTCGGCGTGCTTCTCCTCGTCCATCAGGTCGAGCCCGCGGGCGTAGTGCTGCATCGACAGATCGGAACGGAACTCTTCGATCTCGTCGTCCAGCAGCTTCCGCTCCACCGGGGTCAGGCTCTCGGGGTCTATCTTCTCGTAGGCGTCGATCGCGGCCTGGCGCTCGGCGTCGTCGACCAACTCGTACAGCTCGAGCAGCTTCTCGTCTCCGACCTCGCCCTCATCGCCCCGCTCCTTCTCGAGACGCGCCAGCTCGGCCTCGGCCTCGGCGGCGCGCTCGCGCTCGCTGGCCAGCGACGACTCGAGCGAGGCCTGGCGCTGGTTGTAGGCGAGCTGAACCCCCACCCAGATCAGCACAGTGAAGATCACGTAGGCGGCGACCGAGGTCAGCGACAGGTGCCTCTCGTACGAGGCCTGACGCTTTGCTATGCTCCGTACCTCCGCGTTGAGGCTGTTGGCCAGGTTGTTCGACTTGATGATCAGAGCGCGAGCCTCGATGATCTCCTTCTTGATCTCGCGCAGATCGTTGCGTCCCTCCATGAAGCGGAGCAATATCAGAACTTCATCGCGTCGTCCATCGAGCACCCCGCACTTCGAGAATGACGTTCGAATCCGGGGGCCGGAAGCTCAGCAAGTTCAGTTATCTCTCTATTCAATTGTTCAACTACCCCCCAAACACCCCCAAAATCCTCTCCCTCAACGACAAATCCTCTTCCTCCCCCTCCATCTCCTTCTCCTCCGCCTCTTTCACCGCAACCTCCCAAGCCCCCGCAAACCCCGGCGCCCTCATCCGCATATCCGAAAGCGCCGCCTCGTAGATGCGCAACAAGCGCAGCTCGGTGCGGCCCGGCTTGGTCTTTAGTTGGGCTATCTTCTCTGTGAGCTTGGCGGATTGGCGCACGAGTTTTTCTCGTTGCTTTTCGCGGTCGTAGCGTTCGTCCGAGTGCAGGCGCACCTGCTCCACTAGCTGCTTTTCGAGCTTGGAGACTTCTTTTTTCAGCCGGCGACGGCGGCCGAGGCCCATCAGGGCGACGATCAGGGCCACGAGCAGGCCGATCCCCGCCCCTGCCAGCAAACTGAGCCCATCCAGAGATTCCACCGGATCTCCTCATCTCCGGGCTTTCGCCCCCCGGCTCCGGCCGCGCGGCAAAGCGGCTCGGCTACGATGTCCGCCGCTGCTATCGCCACGGCGGACAAGCCCGAGGGCTCACACACAGCCCCTCGTTCAACAGACCGCGAAGCGGCCTTGCGCCACCGCCAGGTGGAGCATCGTGGCCGCGGTGTTCACTCCGCGGCCGATAGAGCCCGCAGCAGCATTCACGCCACGGCCGACCCCGCCTCTCCCAAAACCGTCATCGACCATGAACCCTAACGTTGCAAACCGGCCTCGCCGCCTGACATGACCCCTGCAACGCCATGCCTTGGATCTTCGCCGATCTCGGACCCGCGATCAAGCGGCGCGGTCGGTCGCGCGGTCCATCAGGCCGTCGAGGTAGCGGGTCAGCTCGGTGCGGACGGCGTCGTTGGCGTTCATCGCCAGCG
The DNA here is from genome assembly GCA_964530995.1 of uncultured Myxococcales bacterium. Classification (GTDB taxonomy): domain Bacteria; phylum Myxococcota_A; class Polyangia; order JAAYKL01; family JAAYKL01; genus CAZHCG01. The sequence goes on along the minus strand of CAZHCG010000054.1, from coordinate 7,395 downwards.
TCAGCTCGCCCTGGGGCCGGGTCAGGGTCCGGCGTTGTGGAGCAGATGCCGGCGGATGGTGCCGAGGCCCTCGAACTCCCAGCGGGCCGGGCGTCGCCGCTCATGTCGGTGGCGACGACCTTGTACTCGAAGTCGCGGTCGACGGGTCGGAACAGGTCGAGCTGCAGCGGGCCCTTGACCTGCTTGCGCACGCGCTTGCGGACGACGAGGAGGCGGTAGCGCCGGGCCCACTTGTCGGGCTTCCAGTCGCTCTCGAAGCAAGCAGGAGAGGTCGCCGTCGATGCGGCCCCAGCGGCGACGGGGCTCGATAATCGCCTTGAGATTGGGGAACCGCCCGAACGGCACCGAGCCGGTGATCACGGCCCGCGGAAAACCCCACAGCGTGGATTCTCCTTCACCTGACCCGGCCCCCCGGGAATAGCGCGTCCGGCGAGAGGGTTGCACTATCGACGACGAGCCGCTATTGCCGACGAGCCGCCGTCGCTGCAGACGGCGGGCACTCTTTGGGAGGTCTCATGCGCAAGATCGCGACAACCCTGATCGCCGCCGCGGCGCTCGCCTGCTCCTGCGGCTCCGAGCCGTCCGAGAAGCAGGCGGACGAAGGCGACGAGCGGGCCTCTGCCGAGCAGCAGAAGCCCAGCTCGCTGGCCGAAAAGCCGCTGGTCACCTTCCCCGAGAACCGCAGCAAGCGCTGGAAGGAGATGGAGGCGATCGCCGAGGCCAAGAAGCGCAAGAAGGCGTACCGCAAGAAGCACTCCGCCCAGGTCAACCCCACCTCGCCGAACCCGATGAGCAAGAAGGAGCTCTCGCTCGACGAGGCGCTGGAAGGGTTGCCGGAAAAAGGCCCGCTCGAGGTGAGCATCGAGACCACCCTGGGCGTTGTCGTCTGCGAGCTGGACGAAGAGAAACATCCCGAGGGGGTGGCGCATTTCGTCGCGCTGGCGCGGGGACGCCACCCGTGGTGGGACGGCGCCGAGGGCAAGTGGTCGATCGAGCCCTATTACCGCTCGATTCCGATCTACAAAATCGAGCCCGGCAAGGCCTGGTACACCGGCTGCCCGATGGGGGTCGGAGCCGCGGAAATCGGCTACCGCACCCACGTGCCGGCGGATAGCATCGGCCCGGCCCGCGAGGCTTACACCCTGGCGCTGCTCGCCGCGGAGAACACAAAAAACGTGGGCCCGCAAATCGTGGTAACCACCGAGGACAACCCGGACCTCGGCGAGGTCGTCTCTCCGATCGGAAGCTGCGAGCCGGGCGGTACGCTGACCAAGCTCGTCAACCAGGACGTCACCGAGAAGGGATACCCGGTCCGGGATCTCGTCGTCGAGCGGATCAGCATCTCCCGCGGCTCGGACGACTCTTGACATTCCGCCCCTGCGCCGCCCAGAATTCCTCCATGTCGACGCCCGAAAATCTCTTGCGCCAACTGCCCGCGATCGACGCCCTGCTGGACGACCCCTCGATCCGCGACCAGATCCCGCTTTTGGGACGCGGGCGTGTGGTCGACGCCTGCCGCGAGGCGGTCTCCGCCGAGAAGCGGCGCGTCCTTGACGGCGAGGGCGCACCCGACGCGGAGCGAATCCGCGGCGCAGCGCTGCAAGTCTGCCGCCGCGCGCGGGCCGACGTGCTGGGACGCGTGATCAACGGCACGGGAGTCCTGCTCCACACCAACCTGGGCCGCGCGCCGCTCGGCGCCGAGCTGCTGCGCGAGCTGTCCGCGCTGGTCGGCGGCTACTGCAACCTCGAGATCGACGTGCTGGACCGGCACCGCTCGCGAAGGGGACCGCACGTCTCGCGGCTGCTGGCCGAGCTGTGCGGCTCCGAGGACGCGCTGGTGGTCAACAACAACGCCGCCGCGCTGTTCCTCGCTCTACGCGAGCTGGCCGCCGGCCGCGAGGTGGTCGTCTCCCGCGGCGAGCTGGTCCAGATCGGCGGGGGCTTCCGTATTCCGGACATCCTGCGCAGCTCCGGCGCGACGCTGCGCGAGGTGGGCACGACCAACGTCACTGCCCTGGCCGACTACGAAGGCGCCGTCGGCGACCAGACCGCAGCGATACTCAAGGTCCATCATTCTAACTTCCGCATGCGCGGTTTCGTCGAGACGCCGAGCCTCCGCGAGCTGGCCGGGCTGCGTCGCGACGGACGCTGGCTGATCATGGACCTCGGCTCGGGAAACCCGGTGCGCAATCCTCCCGGGAGCGGGAGCGGCGAGCCCACGCCGCGCGAGATGCTGGCCGGCGGCGCCGACCTGGTCTGCTTTTCCTGCGACAAGCTGCTGGGCGGCGTGCAGGGCGGAGCAATCGCGGGCCGCGCGCAGCTGGTGGAACGGATCGCCCGCAACCCGGTGATGCGCACCGTGCGCGTCGACAAGCTGACCTACGCCGCGCTGCAGGTCGTGCTCTCCCACCACCTGGCCGGCGAGCACGAGAACGTCGCTCTGTGGAGCCTCGCGGAACCGGATCGCGGCAGCGTCGCCGAGCGGGCGCGCGCGATCGTCGGCCGCGCCGACCTGGCTCCAGAGCTGGCGCGCGTCGTCGACTCCGAGGCGACCTTCGGCGGAGGCTCCGCGCCCGGCGAAAAAATTCCTTCGGCGTCGATCAGCCTCGAGTCGGCCGAGCCCGCCGACGAGGTGGCGCGCTGGTTCCAACGGCGCGAGCCCCCGGTGCTGGGCACGGTGCGGGACGGGACGTTCCGGATCGATCCGCGCACGGTTCTGCCCGAGGACGAGCAGCCGCTGGTCGAAGCCCTGCGCGAGTGGTCGCAGCGTTCCTGACTCACAAAGCCAGCCACCAGTCCAGCAGCGCCTCGATCTCCTCGGCCTCGGGCCGCCCGCCCCCGCCGGAAAAGACCCTGAAGGCGATCTCCGGGTGGGCGCCGCCGCCGCGCAGGCGTCTCGCCCATCGCTCCACGCGCCGCGGCGGATACGAGCGATCGGACTCGCTGGTGGAAAACCAGCCGCGCGGCGCGTTACCCCCCGTCGTCTCTGGCCGGATGTCGCCGTGCAGCACCGCGAAAGAGGTGAAGAACGGCTCGTTGGTCGCGATCTGAGCGGCGGCCGCGCCGCCCATTCCGTAGCCCGCGATCAGCACCCGTTCTTCGTCGGGCTCGAAATCGCCGCGCTCCCGCGCCTCCTCGATACAGGCCAGCACGTGCTCGTGATCGTCGCTGCGCGCGCCGGGGCCGTCGGCCAGCTCCCATCCCAGACCGCCGGAGGAGGCCCGTCCCGAGCTGGGCGCCACCGCCGCGAAGCCCCGCCGCCGGGCCTCGCCGGCGAAGTCGCGCAGGATTCGATCGCCGCTGCTGCCGCTCTGGTGCAGCAGCACCGCCAGCGGCAGCTCATCGCCGCGACGGTCCTCCGGGACCAGCATCGCCCCGGAGCGCCCCTCGGAGTTGGTCTCTCGCAGCTCGCCCTCGTCGTCCGAGCCGTCCAGCAGCGCCACCACGGCGTCCCACTGCCAGATCGCCACGCCCGCCAGCGAGGCCAGCACCGCGACCGTGATCCAGGGCCACCTCCTGTCGTCGCTTTGGCTCATCACCCCTCCGCTCGTCGCCGCGACCGGCACTCGACCGCTTCACCGCCCGGCGCGCAGGTCGATCGCCTCCAGCGCGGCCAGCATCCCCACCACCGCGTGCTGGTTGTTGTCTATCCGGCAGTGATTGTCGACCACCCCCATCCGAATCGCGCCCTCCACGTCCCAGGCGCGCGGGATGAAGTAGCTGTTGCGCTCGGTGAACTGCTGCTCGGCCAGGTGGCGTGCGCCCAGAATCAGCGCCCGCTCGAAGTCCTCGGTGTCGGCTCCAATCTGCAGCGCCGCACGCAGCGCCCCGCCCAGCGCCTCTCCCCTGGAAGCCGCCCGCGTCGTGCGCGGGAGATCGGCCACGCGCCGGTAGGCTCCCAGGTAGTCTGGATACGTCAGAGCCTGGCGCGGGTACTGCTCGCGGATGTAGCCGCGGCCCATCAGCACCGCCAGCTCGGCGTAGCGCTGCTCGCCGGTGATCTCCGCCAGCTCCGAGAGCGCCTGCATGATCCAGTGGTCGCCCGCGCGCGGAATCCCCAGCGCGAGGTTCCATCCGTAGAGGCGCAGCTGGCGATCGCCGATCCTGCGCGCTCCCTCGAGCAGCTCTTCCTTCTCGATCCGACGGTAGCTGCGCACCAGCGCAAGCATCGTCTCGCCCGGGTAGTAGAGCGGCTCCTTCTCCACGTACTTCTCGGTGACTCCGTCGCGGAAGTTGCGAAACACCGCTCCGTCGGGGTCGATCATCTTCAGCAGGCTGGCGCCCATCCGCTCCAGGTGACGCTCGGCCGGAATCCGCTCGACCCGCGCGCGCAGATCGGGATCCTCCACCCGCTCGGGCCGGGGCAGCTCGTTGATCGCCAGCGCCGCGAGCGCCGTGTTGCCCGAGGTGCTGCGCTTCTTCTCGTCGAGAAAGCAGAGGTCCTCGGGCGTCCCGTGCTCGGCGGGCGATCCCAGGTTGCGCTCGATGTAGCTCGTCGCCCTCAGCGCGGCGTCCAGCGCGCGCCGCCCGGATTCGGCCAACCCGTGCTCCTCGAGCCCGGCGGTATGAACCGCCAACAGGCCGTAGACGCTGCCGGCGTGCCGCGGCAGATTGTAGCGGGTGGTCTCCTCCCTGAACGGCGGGTGGATCTCGTAGTGAAAGCTGCCGTCGGGCTTGACCATGCGCGCCAGCCAGTCCGAGGCGGCCAGGAGACGGCGCACCAGCTCGTCGCGGTCGAGCTCCTCGTCGAGCAGCTCGTTGCCGCGGTACAGCTCGATCACCTCCCCGCCCGAAGACGTCTCGATGAAAGTCGTGGCGCGGAACTTGACCACCTCGAGCTCGGAGGGGATCGCATCCAGCACGGCGCGGTGCTCGTGATACCAGGCGCGCCGCAGCAAAGACAGCATCTTGCGCGGCTCGGAGCGCTTGCGCGGAGTCAGCCAGCCCTCGGTCAAAGGCTCTTCGGGGAGAATCGCCGCCGATCTGTCCAGCCGGGGATCGTAGATCTCGATCCCGTCTACTCCCGGCTCCAGCGAGTAGGCCATCTCCATCAGCACCGGCAGATCGTCCATCGCGCGCAGCGAGCGATGCGCCGAGGCGAAGGCCTCGCCGAAAACGTGGAACAGCGCGCGCGGCGTTATCGATCTCGCCGGACCGAGCACATCCACCATCGCGATCGTCTTGTTGTGGGGCTCCGCCCACGCCCGGGGTCGGGTCTTGTCGGAGCGAGGATCGCGCGGAACCCTGCCGGCGGCCTCGGCCGCAGCGCGGATCACCGCGTCGAGCCCGTCCCGCGGCCCGTCGCAGCGTCCCCTGGCACGGTAGCCGCTCGACTCGAAGAGGGTCACGTACGCTCCTTGCGGCGCCTCGGCCTCGGCCAGCTCCGGGTACTCGCCCGCCAGCCGCTCGCGCAGCTCGGCGATCTCCTCTTCTCCGGACGCGCCGCTGATCATGGTCGCGCGAGCCGCGCCCACCGCCTGGCGCCCGCTCTGCGCGGACCAGTCCGGTCCGTCGAGCGGCTCCTCGAGCACGCCGAGGAACTCCTCGGTGGGGTACTGAGTCACGCCGCTTTCGAACATCACCAGACCCAGCCCCGCTCCCAGCGCCAGGAAAACCACGGTGGAGACCAGCGGGAAACGCCGGATCAGGGTCCGGCCCCAGCGACGGTTCCAGCCTTCGGCCAGCGCCACGATCGAACCGGCCAGCAATAGCGCCAGCGACAGCCCGCCGATGCCCAGCGTCAGCGAAGTGATCAGCGACAGCGAGAGGACCGGCAGCAGCACGGCCAACGCCACGCGCCCGCGCACCGGCTTCCCCTCCCACCACACGCGGCGGGCGAAGATCAGCACCGCGGCGGTGGGCAGCCCCACGGCGGCGGCGGTCCAGGGGTCGAGCAGGATCAGCGGCAGCCACCCGATCGCGGCCGCGAAGTAGTCCCATCCCAGAGATTCGGGACGACGGTCGACAGCACTCATTTTTTCACCTCTCTCGCTATCTACCTTTTTTCGTTTCCGGGGTCACCCCGCGAGGCTCGATCCCCCCTCTTCATCACGCTGGCCACCTTGGACAGATCGTCGGCGCCGAGCTCGCGCACGGCCACCAGCACGCCGAAGAACACTAGCAGCACCGCTCCGCACTCCAGCAGCGTCAGCCACCAGGCGCCGACCGGCAGCCAGCGGCCCACCGCGACGGCGGCCAGCGCGGCGACCCCCACGCGCAGCGCGGAGAGAAACGACCAGTACGCTCGAAGGCACCGCAGCACCGCCAGACCGCTGAGCGCCAGGCCGAAGAGCATCCCCAGCGCCGTACCGCCGGCGGCTGCCAACAGGGCGTCCTCGTCCGCTCCGGCCAGCCGGACCAGCACCGCGACCAGCGCGCTGACCGCGGCCAGCGCGGCCAGCACGACCCCCATCGCGCGCCAGGGGTGGCCCGCGCCGTTGAGAATCGTGTTGCCGATCACCATCATCCCGAAGCAGGCCACGCCCACCGCCAGCACGGACAGCGCCGGAGCCGCGGCAGCGTACTCCGGCGGGAAGACCAGCAGCAGCGCCTGCCGCGGCAGGGCGACGAAAACCGAGGCCAGCGCCGCGATCAGGATCGCCGAGAAGCGGATCGTGCTTCGCACGTATTGGCGGGTACGCTCCACGTCTCCGACGAAGGTGACCCGCGATATCATCGGAAAGGAGACGAAGGCGATCGCCAGCACCGCCTGGTAGGGGATGAAGGCCAGCCCCTGGGCGGCTCCGTAACGGCCGGCCAGCAGCTTGCTCAGGCCGGACGCCTCGTCCGCGCTCGCCCCGGAGTCGAGCGCCAGCTCGGCGGTCACGCCCTTGAGCACGAACAGATCGAGGCTCATCACCAAATTCAGCGCAAAGGTGTAGACGATCAGAACCGCGGCGAAAGACAGGTAGCGGCGCGCCGAAAAGAACGTCCCCGTGCCGCCGCGGCCCGCCGCGATCCCGGCCACGACCGCGACCGCGACCGCGGCGACCAGGAATCCGAGCACCGTGCCCAGCACCTCCATGCCCGCGGCCGCCAGCCCCAGGATCAGGCCCACCTTGACCGTGGAGTAGGCGAAGTCGAACAGCGCCTGGCGCCCGTAGAGCCGCCTGCCGTTGAACGAGCCGATAAAGACGGCGTAGCAGGAGTAGGCCGCGATCACGCCCGCGCTGATCCGCATCAGCCCGGCCAGCTCCGGAGAGCCGAGCAGGTTGGCGAGCAGACCGGCGAACGCCACGTAGGTCACGACCAGCGCGACTCCGATCCCGCCTTGCACCCTGAGCGCGGCGCGCCGCACGTCGCCCGGATCGCTGGCGCCCTCGGAGGTGAACTTGGAGACCGCCTGGATCGTGCCGGTGATGATCCCGTTGTTGACGAACGAGATCCCCATGAAGA
>CAZHCG010000053.1:0-27865 GCA_964530995.1 uncultured Myxococcales bacterium | reverse complement strand
GTCGCGGCGGGCGTGGCCCAGAGCTGGGAGACCGACTCGATCTACAACGACACCGCCCGACCCGCGACCCACACGCTGACCTCGGTCCGCGCGGACGTCTCCGCGGCCTCGTCGATGATCTCTCGCCCTGAACCCCTCATCGGAGGATTGACGAGTCACTAGTCGTCTCCGCGGCGGATCACGTCGTCCCCGTACCTGTCCTTGAGCTCGTCGACCGTGCGGTCGAGGCGGCGGCGGCGGTCCCTCTCCCCGTCCGAAAACAGCTCGATCTGCGCTCCGGCGTCGGCCGGCACCAGGTCGAAGGCGGCCAGACCGACCAGGCGCATCGGCTCGCCCAGGTCGAGCTGGTCGAGCATCTCCTCCACCGCGGCCAACAGCTCGGCCGACGAGTCCGCCGGTCTCGACAGCCCGACCTGCCTGGAGAGAGTGCGGAACTTAGCCGTGCGCAGCTTGAGGCGAACTCCGCCGGCCAGCACCCGCTTGCGCCGCAGCCTCCTGGCCGCGCGATCGGCGCAGCGTCTCAGGTGCACGAGCGCGCTCTCGCGGCCGGTCACGTCCTCCTCCAGCGTCACCTCGGCGCCGACGCTCCTGGGATCGCGGTGCGGCACCACAGGCCGCGGATCGATACCACGCGCCAACGCGGAGATGTGATCACCGAGCGAGCCGAGGCGCCTTTGCAGCAGCTCGGGCGAGGCGTCGGCCACCTCTCCCATCGATCTCAGCCCCTGCGCCTCGAGCCGCTCGCGCGCGCGGGGCCCCACGCCCCAAAGTCGCGAGACGGGAAGCGGGCGCAGGAAGCTCTCGACCCGATCGGGAGGCACGATCGTCAACCCGTCGGGCTTGTCGTGATCAGAGGCGACCTTGGCCACGAACTTGGTCGCCGAGACCCCCACCGAGACGGTCAGCCCCTCGGTCTCGCGCAGCACGTCGCGCTTGATGCGGCGCGCCGCCTCCTCGGGCGTGCCGAGCAGCCCCCGGGTGCCGCTCAGGTCGATGAACGCCTCGTCCAGACTGAGCGGCTCCACCAGCGGCGAGCAGCGCTGGAAGACCTCCATGATCCTGCCGGAGACGGCCCGGTAACGCTCGAAGTCGGGCGGCAGCACGACCGCCTCGGGACAGCGGCGACGCGCCTCGGCCATCGGCATCGCGCTGCCGCAGCCGAACAGGCGCGCCTCGTAGCTGGCGGTGGAGACCACGCCGCGACGCCCGATTCCACCCACCAGCAGCGGCCTGCCGCGCAGCTCGGGATTGTCGCGCTGCTCGACGGCGGCGTAGAAGGCGTCCATGTCGGCGTGCGCGATGACCCGCTTCCAGCCGTCGCCGCTCATACCGGCACCGGCGCGATCACCTGCGAGGAGACCAGCATCCAGCTGACCAGCATTCCGCACAGCAGCGACCCGCTCAGCGTGCGGCCGGTGAGCTGGAATAGCCAGGTCGAGAGCGGCACCACCATCGCCAGCACGCCGACGATGTGGACCAGGTTGATCATGAACAGCACCAGCATTCCGCCCGGACCCAACAGCGGAATCGCGCCGCAGGCGAGCAAGGGCAGGTACTGCACGCCGAGGTGCAGCAGCAGGGGAACCAGCAGCGCGGCCAATCCCAGCGCCGACCAGTGCGCGAACGTCAGCGGCCAGCTGCGCCGGCGCGGTCTGCGCAGCTGGCCGTGCAAGAACATACCGAGCTGCCAGAACCCGGCGCTGAACAGCGGCAGGTAGAGCGCGAACAGCGCCCAGCGCCGCGGAGTCAGATCACTGGCAAAGGCGAACACGAAGCGGAAGTCGGTCCCCAGCGAGCGCTCCAGCACGTGCTCGAGGCCGCAGGCCCAGCCGAACAGCAGCGCGGCGAGCAGCAACGCCAGCGCGGCGCGGCGCCAGCCTCCGGGCGTGAGGCCCAGCTCCGCCGGCGATGGACCGCCGGCCCCGGCGCGGCGGCGGGCCCAGCGCCTGAGGAGCAGAAAGCCGAGCAGATTGCTGAGCAGGAACCAGCCGGCGATCCCGTTGACCACCATCAGCGGAAAGACGCCGTCGACCGGCACCACGTACTTGTGCAGCCCGAACAGCAAGAGCGCGCTGGGCAGGTAGAGCCACATCAAAAACGCGTTGACCCCGGCGTGGCGCCACAGGCGAGCGGGAGGCTCGGTTGGAACGCCCCCGGCCGGCCCGCGCAGCGCGGCGAACGCTCTCGTCCGAAGCAGAATCAGCGCCAGCGGCAGGATCCCGGCCAGGCAGGCCAGCATCGCGAACAGCGTGGCCCACTCCTTGATCGGCCAGAGCTGATCGCCCGGCGGCAGAACGCGCTCCGGCGAAGGCCGAAGAGCGGAGAGCATCCAGCCCACCACCTCGGCGACCACCTCGCGGTCGTGCGGCTCGCCGACGTGGAAGACGCGCGGGACCGCGACCCGCCTGGCCGTTCCGGCATCGAAGTCTCCGTAGGTGCGACCGGGTCGCGGGTCGGCGACGCCGAACGGAGCGCGGCCGGCCGCGGTCTCGAGCCACTCGGCGCGAATGTCGTCCACGCCGGTCATCCGATCGCGAAACTCGTCGAGCTGGCCGATCACCATCAGCATGTTGCGCGGCCGCGTCGGGGTGGCCCGCTCGTCGTAGGCCGCGCCGATGATCGCCACGGCGCGCAGGCCCGGGTCCTCGAGCGCGATGCGGTAGGCCGTGCCTCCGCCCAGGCTGTGGCCGACCAGCGCGGTGCGCTCTTTGTCCACGAAGCGCAGCCGTCGCAGCTCGGCCAGCGAGGCGCGCACTCCGAAGCTGGGATCGAAGTCGGCGGCGCTCGGATCCCGCTCGGGCGGATCGGAGTTGCCGCGGCCCAGCTCGTCGGGAGCCAGCACCGCGATCCCGCGCCTGGCCAGCTCGATCCCAACAGGATCCCCGGTCTCGCGATTGGACTGGTAGCCGTGGGCGAAGACAGCGCCGGGCACGCGCGCCGCCGCGCTCGCCTCGCGGGGACGAAACAGCTTGGCGCGGATGCGATCTCCTTGCAGGTTGCGGTAGTGGACGGTCGAGACCTCGATCGAGCCCCAGCCCTCCTGCACCGCGGACGCGAGCCAGGAGGCTCCGCTGGCGATCAGCGCGCAGATCGCCAGCGCGATCCAGGCGCCCGCGCCCCTGCGTCTCTCCAGCAGCCGCCCGGTGTCCATGACGGCTCCATATTGAACGGATAAGGACGGCTTGTCTCGCCATTTTCTCGAGCCTCGTTCCGTTTGCGCCCGAAAGATAAAAATCGTGTGCAATTTAATTGGCAGCGAGATCGATTCGCGAGCGCGACGGGGAGGCGGACGACGCGGCAAGGCAAGATCGCAAAGCTGGCCATCGCGGCCCTGCTGGCCGCCGGCTGCTGGCGGGCGCAGGGGCTCGGCAACGACGCCCCGAACGACGACGACGCCAGCACCGACTCCGACTCCGACTCCGACTCGGACACCTGCACCGCGGGAACCTACTCGGGACTCGCCAAGGCATACAACGACGAGCTGGTATCCGCCCTGGCCGGCTACACGGAGATAGACGCCGATCTGTGGATCGGCAACGGCTGTTGCCCCGAAGCGCTGTCCGACCTGGCCGAGCTGGCCTGCCTGCGGCGCGTGACCGGAGAGGTGCGCCTTCTCAAGTATGCAAACATCGACTTCTCCGGCCTGGAAAACCTCGAGCGCATAGACGGTGATCTCGCCGTTACCGGAGATTCCTTTTTCTCGCTCCAGGGGCTGGAAGGGCTGAAAACCGTCGGAGGGGATCTCGACATCTCCGAGGCGCCCAACCTCGTCAGCATCGAGAGCCTCAACGAGCTGCAGACAGTCGGGGGCAGGTTGGTGATCAGGCAGACTCCCTACCTGACCAGCATCGAGAGCCTGAGCGGGCTGCACACGGTCGGAGGACTATTTCTCAGCAGCATCTATGCCCTGCAGAGCCTCCACGGGCTGGAAGGGATCGTCTCGGTTGGTGGAGAAGCTGACGAATCTGGGCTGGACGGGCGCGGCGCACAGCGAGGGGAACGACCCGGACGGGGAGTGCGAGTAGCGCCGAGTCACGAAGAGCGCAGCCGTTCGAGCGCGTCGCGGGCGGCCACCTTGTAGCGCTCGGCCAGCGTGACCCGCACCCCGATCTGGGCGAAGATCGAGGTATACTCGCTGCCGATCACGCACAGGTCGTGGCGTTTCATCTCTCCACCGGCGCCGATCAAACCCCGTCGTTCCAGGGCAGGCGATCCAGGTCCACGTTGCCCCCCGACAGCACGATTCCTACGCGTCGCCCGGCGATCTCGGCCTCCCCGCCCTTCTCCAGCAGCGCGGCCAGCGGAACAGCGGCCGAAGGCTCGACCACGAGCTTCATCCGCTCCCAGATCAGGCGCATCGCGCGGACTATCGCCGCGTCCGAAACGGTCAGGATGCGCTCCACGTGCTCGCGGATGATCGGGAAGTTGCGCTCGCCCAGCGAGGTCAGCAGGCCGTCGGCGATCGTGCGCGGCTCCACCGAGGGAATGATCCGGCCGGCTTGCAGCGAGCGGAAGGCGTCGTCCGCCCCTTGCGGCTCGGCGGCCAGCACCCGCGTGCGCGGCGAGATGAAACGCGTCGCCAGCGCGGTCCCGGCCAGCAGCCCGCCGCCGCCCACCGGCGCGATCACGATCTCGAGCCCCGGCACGCTCTCCAGCAGCTCCAGCGCGGCCGTGCCCTGCCCCGCGATCACGCGGTGGTCGTCGTAGGGGTGGAGAAACGTCGCGCCGCTGCGCTCCACCACCTCGATCAGCGTGCGCTCCCGGGCCTCGAGCGTCGGCTCGCACTCGGTGATGCGCGCGCCGTAACCTGCCACAGCGGCCTTCTTGGGCGCCGTGGAATTGCCCGGCATCACCACCTGGGCGGTCACCCCGCGCATCCGCGCCGCGAGCGCCAGCGCCTGGGCGTAGTTGCCCGAAGAGTGGGTCGCCACCCCGCGCCGCGCGCTCTCCTCGTCGAGCGACATCACCGCGTTGGTCGCCCCGCGGAACTTGAAGGCGCCCGCTTTTTGGAGGTTCTCGCACTTGAAAAAAAGCGCGGCGCCGACCAGCTCGTCCAGCCCGCTGCAGGTCATCACAGGCGTGCGGTGCACGAAACGCGAGATGCGCGAGTCGGCCCTGCGGATCTCGACCAGGTCGGGAACGGGTCCGGTGGGGTCGTCGCTCATACGGCGGACATCCTAACCCATATACCCGGATCGAAGCGAGCGGCGAATACCGGATCTCGATGGTCGGCCCCGATCATTATGCCGCCTCGACCGCAAAGTGTTAGTCTCAGACAAAGACGTTGTCGCGCAGAAGCCGGAGGAACCGAGATGAACGCGATTCGGATCGAGTACAGGTTGCGACCGCCCGGCGAGGAGCCGCGGCGAATCCCGCTCGACTTCACCATCGACGACTTTCGCATGCTCGTCTCCGACCGGGACGAATGGCCCGAGTGGACCCGGCTGGATCACGAGCAGTGCGATCACTGTCCGCTCGATCCGGCCGGGACCCAGCGCTGCCCGCTGGCCGCGCGCCTCGTGGACATCGTCGAGGCTACCGGCGACCTGGTCTCGCACCAGCGTCTCGAGGCAGAGGTCGTGAGCAACGAGAGACGCTGCTCGTTCGAGGCCAGCGCCGGCGACGCGCTGCGCTCGCTGATGGGGCTGGTCATTCCGTGCAGCGGCTGCCCGGTGACCGCCTTCTTCCGGCCGATGGCCCGCTTCCACCTCCCGTTCTCCAGCCAGGGCGAGACCCTCTACCGCGTCTGCGCGATGTACAGGCTGGCCCAGCACTACCGCGGCGAGGCCGGGCTGGAAGCGGATCCCGCCTTCGACCGGCTCTCGGAGATCTACAAGGAGATCAACCGGGTCAACATGCAGGTCACCGAGCGGCTGCGCAGCGCCGCCGGCCGGGATTCGTCGCGCAACGCGATGGCCCTGCTGGACGTCTTCGCCCAGCTGCTGCCGCTCAGCTTCGAGCAGGCGATCGAGGAGATGAAGCCGCTGTTCGACGCCTACCTCGAATGAGAACGCAAAGGATTCCATTTCAGCGAAGCAGCTCGAGCAGCACGTCGCGCGATATCAGGTCCACGTCCCGCTCCCGCTCCAAAAAGGGCGAGACGTCGCTGCGCGCCCGCTTCCAGTCGATCGCCTCCAACCGGTCGGCCACGACCTGCCTCCAGTTGTCTCCCGTCACGCGCGAGCCTCGCCAGCCCGTCTGTCTCAACGCGCTGTCGAGCATTTCGATGTTGGGCTCGGGCCAGGACGGATCGGAAAGGTACCAGGCGAGATCGTAGAGATCGCGACCCTTGGTGTACTGGCGCGCGAGCACGGCGTGCAGCTTTCCCGACAGCAGGGAAGAGCGGTCGTGATGAAGCAGATTGAGCATCACGAAATGCCGCACGAGCCGTGTCTCGGTCCGCGCCCCGGCCGGCGGATTGGTATCGATCTCGACCTTGACGGCCAGTGTCTCTTCCAGGTGCGGAGAAACACCGAGATCGAAAAGGAGGCCACGAAACTTCACGAGCGCGGACGCGACTGTTTTCCGCGCTCTTTTCTTGATCTCCACCGCGTACGACTCGGCCTCCAGATCCGCCTGCACTCCTCTCATCATGCGGTCGAACCGTGCATCTTCGCCCGGCGCGGTCAACGCGAAATCCAGGTCTTCGGAGTAACGCCGAATCGCGAACAGGAAACGCAACGCCGTTCCGCCCAGAAACGCCCAGTTGGTGAACGCTCCCTGATCCTGCAAGGCCAGCAGAATCCTGGCTTGCAGATACTCCCTGGTTCGATTGCGCCGGCTGAGATCGTCCGGCTCCCGGCGAAGAATGTTCTCCAGCAGCCCCTTCATCTCGTCCCTCCCCGCTCGCTCCTCGCGGATTCGGACCATAGCTCCTCCAGCCTGTCGACCGCACGGGCGACCTTGGCGGATCCTACGCGCTCCACCACGGCGCGAAGACCGTCCGAACCGAGGCCCTCGGGCCGCTCGATCCTCAGCTCTCGCAGGTACTCGATCCGATCGGAGCCCGGTGTCAGGTACAGTAAATCGACCAGCGCCTTGCCGGGGCCGGCCAGCCGGGCGCGCTGCCCGCGGGAGACCTCCACTTCGTCGAAACCGAACAACAGACGAGCAGTGACGTGGCGAAAAGCGAAACGGCCCAGAGCCGTCGTGATCTCCTCCGGCCTCCTCGAGGACACGCTCGTGGTCAGCGGCACGTGCTCCGGAATCATCTTCCAGTGCGCCAACGCCGACTGCAAGCTTACATAAGACGCTTTTTTCAAAGCGTTCGCCGTTGCAAATGGATGGGGCGTCGTCTTGCGGTAGGGCTCCCCGAGCGCGTACACGCCGCGCCGCAGGCGAATCACCCGACCGCTCTTGACCCAACGGTCGAGCTGCCTCCTGACGTCGGCCGGAGAGCTGCTCCCGCTCAGGATCTGACCGGTGCGAAACAACCCGTTGTCCGGAACGATCTCAGCCAGCTCTTCGATTTTCATAGCACCAAGATGACATATATGTCCACCTGGGGCAATGAAAACAAAAGCCAACATCCCTGTTCAGTGTGTCAGAGACACTGAAAGACGGGTTGAGAGGGGAAAGTGCAGGCGGAAGGCCACACCGACCGAGCCGGAAGCGCGAGGCTCGGCAGGATCCACCGGAGTCAAGGACACTGAAACATGCGCGCCGGACGACGACCGCGATATCCAGCGCCACGCCTCCCTTTTCCGTCGTGCCCGGGTCAATCTGCGCAACTCGTCGGCGCCCTGCTACGGACGAGATCGATCCCCGCTTGCCAACGGGCGGCTCGCGCCGTAGATACGAGAAGATGATCGACTACATCGAAACGCTGGTGGAGAGCGTCGAGCAGCCTGCGGAGGGCTATGCGCTGATCCGCTTCGTCGCGGCTCCTCCGCTGGCGGCGACTCCCGGCCAGTTCGTGATGGTACGCGGCGCCTGGGGCCGGCATCCCGTGCTGGGGCGCGCCTTCTCGCTGGTCGAGGACGGCTCGGCCGGCGCGATCCTGGCGCGCGTCGTCGGCGAGGGCACGCGGCTGCTGGCCGGGCTGCGTCCCGGAGATCCCCTCTCGGTGCTGGGTCCCTCGGGTCGCGGTTTCGAGCCCTCGGCTTCGGATCGCAGCGCGTTGCTGATCGCGGGCGGAGCCGGCGTCGCACCCCTGGTCTTCCTCGCCGAGCGCCTCTTTGCCGACGGCAGGCGCCCGCGCTTCTTCTACGGAGCCCGATCGGCCGACGAGCTGCCGCTGCGCGAGCGCGTCGACGCCTGCTCCGAGCTGGTCGTCGCCACCGAGGACGGCTCGGCCGGGGAGCACGGCCTGATCACCGAGCCGCTGGCCCGCGCCCTGGAAGACGAGCAGCGCCCCCAGCTGTTCGCCTGCGGCCCGGAGCCGATGCTCCAGGTGGTCGCCCGGCTCGCGGTGGAGCGCGGCACGCCCTGCCAGGTGGCGCTGGAGTCTCCGATGGCCTGCGGAATGGGCACCTGCAAGGGATGCGCGATCCTGGCCGCGGACCGCAGCTATCGCTACGTTTGCAGCGACGGACCGGTCTTCGCGGCCGAAGAGATCTTCGGAGAGGGCCGATGAGCGCGGATCTCTCGGTGCGGCTGGGGCCGCTGGAGCTGGCCAACCCGGTGATCGCGGCCTCGGGTACCTTCGGATACGGCCTGGAGTACGCCGAGCTGATCGACGTCTCGCGCCTGGGCGGAGTCAGCGTCAAGGGCATCTCGCTGGAGCCGCGTCCGGGCAATCCGCCGCCGCGCGTCTGCGAGACTCCGGCCGGGATGCTCAACTCGATCGGGCTGGCCAACATCGGCTTCGACGCCTTCGCCGAGCAGACCCTGCCCCGGCTGCGCGAGCGGGGCGTGACCGTGATCGTCAACACCTTCGGCGCCTCGGTCGACGAGTTCGCCGAGCTGGCCTCCCGCTTCGACGCGCTCGAGGGAGTCGCCGCGCTCGAGCTCAACATCTCCTGCCCCAACGTGGCCGCGGGCGGCATGCACTTCGGCACGGCCCCGGAGCCGGCCGCCGCGGTGACCCGCGCCGCCCGCGAGCAGACCTCGCTGCCCCTGATCGTCAAGCTCTCCCCCGAGGCGGCGAGCATCGTCGAGGTGGCCGCGGCCGCCGGCGAGGCCGGCGCCGACGTCCTGTCGCTGATCAACACCCTGCGCGGGATGAGCATCGACGTGGAGACGCGGCGCCCGCGGCTGGGAGGCGTCTTCGGCGGCCTCTCCGGTCCGGCGATCAGGCCGCTCGCGGTGCGGATGGTCTACGAGGTGCACCGCGCGGTGAAAACGCCCCTGATCGGAATCGGAGGGATCGCCTCACTGCGCGACGCGCTGGAGATGATCCTCGCCGGCGCCTCGGCGATCCAGGTCGGAACCGCCACCTACAGCGATCCGACCACCGTGCTCCGCCTGGTAGACGAGCTGGACGCCTACTGCGAGCAACGCGGCATCGCCCCGGCCGATCTTGTCGGTGCAGCGGCCGGGCACTAGCGCACGCCCCCTCTTCCTCCGGTTGTGGGTTCGCCTATCAATGCTATGAACTTCGGGGATGACCAAGCGGGCCGCGAACCGGAAGAAGATTCTGACCCGTTTTCTCGACGCCGTGGAGAGGCTGGGCAACGCCTTGCCGCACCCGGCCACGCTCTTCGGGCTGCTGGCCGTGCTCGTGCTGGTCGCCTCGGCCGTCTTCGCGGCGCTCGACACCTCGGCGCTGCACCCCGCGACCGGCGAGAGTTACGAGGTGGTGAACCTTCTGTCCAAAGAAGGCCTGCACCGCATCCTCTTGGAAATGGTCGACAACTTCACGGGCTTCGCGCCGCTGGGCATCGTCGTCGTGGCCATGCTGGGAATCGGCCTGGCCGAGCACTCGGGCCTGATCGGTGTGCTGATCCGGCTGCTGGTGCTCTCGTCGCACCCCAGGATGCTCACCTTCATCATCGTCTTCGCCGGAGTGATGTCCAACCTGGCGTCGAGCGTCGGTTACGTGCTGCTGGTCCCGCTGGCCGCCACGGTGTTCCTGGCCATCGGTCGACACCCGATCGCGGGGATGGCGGCCGGCTTCGCCGGGGTGTCCGGAGGCTACTCGGCGAACCTGGTGCTCGGCACGATCGACCCGCTGTTGTCCGGGCTCTCCGAAGAAGCATCGCACATCGTGGATCCCGGCTACACGGTGAATCCCACGGCCAACTACTACTTCATGGTGGCCTCGACTTTCCTGGTAACCGGGCTGGGCACCTGGATCACCGAGAAGCTCGTCGTCCCGAGGCTGGGGGAATACCGGGACTCCGAAGGGAAACGCGAACCCATCGAGCACCTCGACGCCACGGAGAAGCGCGGTCTCCTCTGGGCGGGAGCGACCCTGCTGGTCTTTCTCGGCCTGCTCGCCGCGGGCCTCGTTCCCCGAGACGGTGTGCTGCGAGGCGAGGGAGGCGCGCTGCTCGAATCGCCCGTGCTCGAGGGGGTGGTGGCGATTCTCCTGCTGCTGGCGGGCTCGACCGGGCTGGTCTACGGAATCGTGACCGGCAAGTACCGGAGCGACTCCGACGTGATGAAGGGCATGTCCGACTCGATGAAGTCGCTGGCCGGATACCTGGTGCTGGTCTTCTTCGCGGCCCAGTTCGTGGCGTACTTCAACTGGAGCAATCTGGGGATCGTCCTGGCGATCGAGGGCGCCGACTTCATCGACGGCCTGGGGCTCGGCTTGATCCCGCTGGTGATCCTGTTCGTGCTGTTCTCGGCGCTGATCAACCTGCTGATGGGCAGCGCGTCGGCCAAGTGGGCGCTGCTCGCTCCCATCTTCGTTCCCCTCTTCATGTTCCTCGGCTACTCCCCGGAGCTGACCCAGGTCGTGTATCGCATCGGCGACAGCGTGACCAACATCGTCTCTCCGATGATGAGCTTCTTCGCGCTGATCATCGTCTACTTCCAGAAGTACCAGAAGGACGCCGGGATCGGCACGCTGGTGGCGACGATGCTCCCCTACTCGTTGGCGCTGCTTGTCGGATGGGTGATCATGCTGATCGCCTGGATTCTGCTGGACCTGCCGCTGGGACCGGGCGCCGGGATCATGCTCTCGGCGCGATAGCCGGCCGGGATCAGTACTCCAGCTTCAACCCCAGGCCCGGCAGGATCGGCAGCCCGCGCAGGTAGACCCGCTCGGAGTAGTCGTAGCTGTACCTGTAGGCCTCGACGTTGCGGTGGTTGTAGACGTTCTGCACGTCCACGTAGGCCGAGACGTCGATCGTGTCGGCGA
The DNA here is from genome assembly GCA_964530995.1 of uncultured Myxococcales bacterium. GTDB lineage: Bacteria > Myxococcota_A > Polyangia > JAAYKL01 > JAAYKL01 > CAZHCG01. The sequence goes on along the minus strand of CAZHCG010000053.1, from coordinate 16,617 downwards.
TCCGGAAGTGCTTGTCCACCCTGACGTCGAGCTGGTGGAAGAGCGGCAGGCGGTCCGAGTTGGTCTCTCCGTGGATCGGCCAGTAGATGTCGGAGTCGGCGTCGTAGACCGATCCGATCACCGGCGTCGCCGGGTTGCCCGAGGCCAGCCTGAAGCGCAGGCCCGCCTCCCAGCCGCGACCCAGCACCAGCGAGGCGACCGCGGTCAGGATGTGGGTCTGGTCGAAATCGAAAGGCCGCGGATCCTCGCCAGGCCCGTCGATCCGCTCCGAGCGCATCAGGGTGTAGGAGAGCCAGCCGAAGAAGCGGTCGGTCGGCCGGTGCTTGACCAGCAGCTCCAGCCCGTAGATGCGCCCCACACCGTCGCTGCGATAGCGCTCCGGAACCGTCTCGCCGTTCCGCGTCACCTCCGCGTCGGACGGCACCGGCAGGTTGCTCACGTCCTTGTAGAAACCCTCCAGGCCGGCCTCGACGTCGTCGACGATCCGCTGCTCCACTCCCAGCCCGTAGTGAATCGCCATGATCGACTCCAGCTCCGGGTTGCCGTACTCCTCGTCGACCATCGCTCCCGAGGGCGACTGGTGGAACAGCCCGATCCCGCCCTTGAGCACGGTGCCCTCCAGCAACCGGAAGCGCGCCGCGAAGCGCGGGTCCAGGTCGACCTGCCGCAAGCGGTGGATGTAGTCGGCGCGCAGCCCGTAGATCAGCCGCGTACGCGGAACAGCGGTCAGCTCCAGCTCGCCGTAGAGGCTGGGCCGGAAGTACCAGAGTGCGGCCTCCTCCTCGATATAGGTGGTGTTGGCCGCCAGCGGATCCCACTGCTCGCCCTCCTGGGGAAAGTCGCCCGGCGCCCGGAAGCGATATCCGGTCCAGCCCACCTCTCCGTCCAGCCCCAACCGCGCGACCAGGATCTCGCCGGGATCGATCTCCAGCTCGTCGCGCAGGTAGATCGGCGTCCGTCGCTGCCGAAACGAGATCTGCTCGCCCAGCTTCCCCTCGTTCGCCACGTAGCCGCAGGCCAGCGCGAGCCGGTTGGACACCTCGTCCGAGAAGCGGTGCCGCCAGCGCGACTGGATCATGTGGAACATCAGCGCCACGTCCACTCCGCCGCCGATGTTGGGGTTGCCGGCCAGCTCGTCGCCGAAGACGAGCACCATCCTGTCGTCCGAGCCGTAGACGATCGTCCGCAGCTCGTCGGCCGGCCCGGGGTGGTAGTCGGCGATCAGCTGGTAGTCCCAATAGCGCGGAGCCGTGGTCAGCTCGAACCCGCCGTCCTCGGGCAGCACGGCGTTCAGCACGCCGTCGATGTAGCTGCGGCGCGCGGCGGCAGCGACCGACCAGTCCTCTCCCAGCGGGGTCTCGACCAGGGCTCCCACGTCCCAGATGTCGGCGTCGACGTAGGCGTGGAAGCGATCGCTTCTCGGCGCGCGTGGGTAGACGTCGACGATCCCGCCGGTCGCGCGTCCGTAGCGCACCGAGTAGTTGCCCGGGTAGAAGTCGATGCTCTCCAGCAGATCCGAGTTGACCACCGAGGTCATGCCGCCGAAGTGGTAGAGCAGCGGCATCGGAATCGAGTCGAAGTAGACGTTGGTGTCCCGAGGAGAGCTGCCGCGCACGATCAGCGCCCCCGAGGTGGCCGGAGCGCGCGCCATGCCCGGCAGGTTCTGGATCGAGCGCAGCGCGTCCCCGCCGGTGCCCGGAATGCGCGTGATCTCGCGGCGCGTCACCTCGCGCCGGGTCACCTCGCGCGGCGGACGGCGGCCGCGAACCACTGTTTCGTAGCGCGCCGCCTCGGCCTCCAGCCGGTAGATCACCTCGACCCGCTCTCCCTCTCCCAGCGCCTCGCTCGTGGCCAGCGGCTCGTATCCCGCGGCCAACACGTCCACCTGGTACTCGCCGGACGGCAGCCCGCTCAGCGCGAAGGCGCCCCGCTCGTCCGTGGCCGCGAGCGGCTCGCGATCCTCCGCCTCTCCGTCCAGCGGCACCAGCGCCACCGTGGCGCCGGCCACGGCTCGGCCGTCCATGTCGGTCACCTCCCCGCTCAGCTCGGACGTCCGCCGCGCGGCCTCGTCTCCCGCCTCCTCGACCGCGGTCTCCTCCTCCTCGATGAAGAAGGCGTAACGGTAGACGACCCGGGAGGAAATCGGCTCCCCGTCGCGGGTGGCGGGCGCGAAGACGAAACGCCGCATGGCCTCGAGCGCCGCCTCGTCGAAACCGTGGCCGGCGGGCTCGGTAATCTCCACCGAAGTCACCAGGCCGCCGGCGTCGATCTCGATCGTCGCGACCACGACGGCCTCAAGCCCCCGCTCGAAGGCATCGGGCGGATAGTCGGCTCGCACGTACTCCAGCAGCTCGGGCGGCTCCAGCTCCGCTTCCCGGTCGGCGGCCGCCTCCTCGGAAGCCTGTTGCGCCCGCGCGGACACTCCACCGGAGCCCAGCGCCACGATCACCCCGATTAGAAGGATACGACTCAACGAAACGAAATTTAGCACGCCGAGCCCGCATGTAAAAATCCCAATTGCCCGGAACGCAGCCGGCGCCTCGCCGAGAAAAACAGGTGCGGCGCAAACCCGCACCGCGGCTGGCCGAAAAAGATTTGCACGCCCCGAGATAGAAACATATAATTCGGCCTCGTTTTGGGGAGGGGCCTACAAGCGAGGTGGCACGATGAAGAGACTGGACGAAACACTGGACATTCGCGAGATCGCCCTCCATCGCCGAGACGATTGCAAGCACTACGAGCGGTGCCTCAACGAGGCCTCGACAAAGAGATGGCGCTCTTTCTCCTGCCTGGACTGCGACAAGTTCGAGCCCACCGTGCAGACCGTGCCGCGCCTGCGCAAGGCCAGCAACCTCGCCTGGTAAGAGATCCGCCGAGCCTCGCATGACTGACGCACCAATCATCTTCGTCGGATTCGAGCTGACCGAACGGCTCGAAAACAAGCTCGACGAGTGTCGCCAGCGCAACCGCGCCTTCATCGATGATCCGACCTATATCGAAACCATCGCCTACGAAGGACGGCGGTTCATCGGAAAAAGGATCGACAGCGGCGCGGCCCACGACCGGATCGAGGACACCGCGCGCAGCGTGGTCAGCCTGATCGGGCGGGCCAACCCCGAAATCGAGCTTTCGGCTTCGCAGGCGCGCCTGCTCGGAGCCGAGGTCCCGCCCGACCCGGCCTCCCTCGACTCAGTCGAGCTGTGACCCGGGCCGGGCGCTCCCGTCTCGGCGAGGAATGCGCCCCGACCACAGCGCCGCGATCAGCCACGCGGCGAACGTGACCGCGACGGCGGCCAGCTCCCAGGCGTCGAGGGCTCGCACCGCCCCCAGCGCGGCTCCCGAGCCGGCGGCCAGCCAGCCGAGCGCGGCCGAGCGCCACGGGAGAACGGAAGGCCTTCGGCCGGTGACGGGCGGCGTCGCCACCAGTGAGCTCGCCCGCCACAGCGCTGCCTGGACGACCAGCAGAGCCGCGGCTCCGAGCCGAGCGCTCCACTCCGCGGCGATCCCGGATACCAACCCGGATCCGACACCGGCCAGCAGCGACAGCGCACCGAGGAGCTTGGGACCCGGGCCCAGTCCCAGTGCTCGCAGCGCCAACCCGGCGACCACCTCGTCCGCCAGCCGTCGAAGCGGGCCACGACCGGAGCCGGCCGCGCTAGCCAGCAACAGGCGCCCGGCGATCTCGGCGCCGCGCCGGTCGAGCGCCCTGACGGCGAAGCGACCGTCTTCCAGGATTCGCCCCGGACCGAGCAAATCGAGAAAACCGGCGGGATCGGCGAGCACCGCTTTCCACGCCGAGGAAGGCAGCCGCGTGATCGGGAGCCCCGCGGGCAGATCTTCGGCGACGTCGAGCACCCCGGCTTCGAAAACGAGATCGGCGGGAAGCAGCAAAAAACCCTGCTCGGGCGGCGGAGGACAGGCCCCGTCGGGCCGGAAGATCTCGGGCCGATCCCCGTTCCACCGCGGTCGCTCCCCTCCTCCGACGAAACCGACCGACTCCACTCCGGCCGCCGCCAGAACGTCGAGCAGCATCCGGCCGACCGGACGACCGGCCACGCGCCGCTCCGCCGTGTGCTCGCGGAGACCTTCCGGACAAATCACGAGGGCGCGCGGTCCCATCTGTAGTGCCTCGCTCCGACCCGAGCCGGTTTCCCGCCGTATCGCGGGCTGCTAACATGAATTTCGTGCGGCTCTACTCGCTTTACATCCATCTGCCTTTTTGTCGAGAGCGGTGTCCCTACTGCGACTTCGTCTCGCACGACGTGCGCAGCATTCCCTTCGACGAGTATGGCGCCGCCCTCTCCAGGGAACTCGAGCTGCGGCGCTCGGCGCTCGAAGGCTCGTTCCCGAAAACGATCTACCTGGGCGGCGGCACGCCGTCGCTGTGGCCCGCCGCGCGCCTCGCCTCTCTTCTTCCGCGGGCCGAGACGCTCGACGGCGTCGAGGTCAGCGTCGAGGTCAACCCGGGCGACAACGATCCCTCCTGGTACGAAGAGCTCGTCGACCGGGGCGTGAGCCGTTTCTCGATCGGCGTGCAGGCGCTCGACGACGATCGACTGGTCGAGCTCGGCCGCCGCCACGACGCGCGGCAGGCCCGCGATGCCCTGCATGCCGCGCGCCTGAGCGGCGCGACATCTGTCTCTGCCGACATCATCTACGGGACTCCCGGGCAGGCTCCCGAGCGGCTGCTCGCCGAGCTCGAGGCGCTCTGCGAGCAGGGGGTGGATCACGTCTCCGCCTACGAGCTGACGCTCTCGCCGGGCTCGGCGATGCGCCGCGCGCTGGAAGAAAAGGGCCGGGAGCTGCCCGGTGAAGGGGCGATGGTGGAGCTCTGGCAGGCCGCGGGGGAAACTTTGGCCGAACACGGGATGGAGCGCTACGAAGTCTCCAGCCATGCTCGGCCCGGTCACCGCTGCGAGCACAACCTCCACGTCTGGCGCGGAGGAGAATACCTGGGGCTCGGCGCCGGAGCGCACGGATGCATAGCCGAGGGCGGACAACATCGCCGCTGGGCCAACGACGGCGATCTCGTCGGCTACCTGGAGAACGCGGCAGAGATCTGCGCGGGCGATCCCTGGCGCGGAATCGGCAAGCGCGTGCTCGAGGAGACGCTCGACGCGGAAAAACGGGCGCGCGAGCTCGTTATGCTCGGCCTGCGCACCACGGAGGGGGTGAACCTGGCCGAGCTGTGCCGCATGCTTCCCGACGAGCTGGCCGACCGCTGGCTCGCCATCGTCGAGACGCTGGCAGGGATGAAGCTGCTGCGCCTGGAGGCCGACGTCGCGATTCCGACCGAAGCCGGCATGCTGCAGGCCGACGGGCTGGCGGAGCGCTTCTTCTGAAAACGACGCCTCGCCCCGTTGAAAATTGCCCTGGCGAACATCTATAATACTTTTTTCATCGGTATCGACCGAAGACGAAAAGGTCGCGGCATGCTGGAAAAGATCTTCGCTTCGACAGCCGCGCTGGGCGCAATCGACGCGGTCGGAAGAGCCGCGGACTGGAGATTGCCCCAGCCGATTCTGCGTCCGGTGATCCACGCCTACGGCGCCGTGGTCGGAGTGGACATGGACGCCGTCCGGGAGCCGCCGGGCGGCTTTCCCACCTTCGGGGATTTCTTCGCCCGCCGCCTTCGTTTCGATCTGCGTCCGGTCTGCGAAGATCCCGACGCGATGGTCTCGCCCTGCGACGGCGAGGTGACCTCGGCCGGCGCGCTGGACGAATCCGGCGAGACGAACCTCGCGGTCAAGGGACGAACCTGGTCGGCGGGCGACGTCGTCGGCGGGCCCGAGTCCGCCGCGAAGTTCGCGGGCGGAGGATTTGCCGTGATCTACCTCCACCCGCGCGATTACCACCGCGTGCACGTGCCGTTCGACGGCCGGGTCAGACGGGTCAGGCACGTGCCCGGCTCCCGTTTTCCCGTGGCCCCCTGGGCCGAAGCACAGGTCGGCGAGACGGTGGATCGCAACGAACGTGTCGCTTTCGAGCTGGATCTGAAAGGCGGCGGGCGCGCGGCGGTGACGATGGTGGCCGCCTTCGGCGTGGGCAACATCGACACCAGGCTCGGTCCATCTCGCGCGAGGATGCGTCGAAACGAGGTGACCGAGATCGATTTCGATCCGGGAGTCGACCTGAAACGCGGGGAGGAGATCGGCGCCTTTCGCCTCGGCTCCACCGTGGTCGTGCTGTGGAGCCGAGGCGCGGCAACAATGGACGAAGGTTGGACGGGACGCCGCGTAGAAATCGGCGCTCGCATAGGCGGTGTCGCGACCGGCTCCGTCGAAAACGAGATTGCGAAGCAGAGATGAGCGACGACGAAATTCTCGAGCTCACCGAGGAGATGGCGTCCGACCAGGACGAAGAGACATCTGACGAAGAGACCTCGGGCGAGGCGCGGGAGAAAGTGAAAACCTCGTCGGCCGGGGCCCCCGACGGCGAATCGGGCGAAAAGGGCCCCGAAGAGAAAGAACCCGAACAGGAGCCGGAGAAGGACGAGCCCGCAAAAGTAGCGACCGCAAAAGTGCCGTCCGCGCCCGCCGGGACGCCCCGACCGAGCAGCCCCTTCACTCTGCTCACACAGCCGGCCGGCCCCGACGAGCCGAGCGAGCCGACCACGCCCTCTGAACCTTCGCCGCAGCCGGAAAAAGAAGACGAACCCGAGCCGGAGGAGGCCGAGCCGGAGTCCGGGGACGAGCCGCAGCAAGCCGAAGACGCCGAGGAGGCCGGAGACGCCGAAGGCGCCGAAGGCGATGACGACGAGATCCTCGATCTGGGCCAGGAGTACGTGGTCGGCGGAGAGGTGAGCGAAGAGGACGTGGGCGGCGAGCCGGTTCCTCTGGTCTCCGGGGGGGAGGCCCCAGCAGAAGCGGGGCCGGACGAGAGCGGCGAGGCCGCCGCGACCGCCGAAGACGAACGGGAACCGACCGCCGAGCGCGACCAGACCGAGGAAGAGGCCGACCCGGCGGAAGAAAAAAAAGACACCTCCCATCCGTTCGACTTCGGAACCCCGGAGATGGTGTTCGACCGGGTCGAGGAGGAACGGGAAGAAGAAGAGGGAAAAGATCTCGCGCCGCTGGAGGAGGCGGGCCCGGAAACCGCCGAGGCCGAGCAGGAGGGCATGGAGATCGATCTGGACGAGGCCGAAGAGGTCGGCCCCGCGACCATTCCGGTCCCGCCCTCGGTCTCGCTCGGCCCGGGCGCCGGGCGCCGCAGGCCGCGCAAGCGCCGCCGCCGTCACCGCAAGCGCGAGTGGTGGGCCACGATCTTCGACGACGACTACCTGGCTGTGATCCCGGAGCCGAGCAAGCGCGAGCTGCGGCGGGATCTGGAGATGATCTCCGGCAGCCTCGGTCTCTCCGACGGCGCGCTGGTGCTCGACCTGGCCTGCGGAGACGGTCGGCACGCGATCGGCATGGCGCGGCGCAACTTCCGCGTTGTAGGCGTCGATCTCTCGCTGTCGATGCTGGCCCGCGCCGGCGAGAAAGCCCAGGAGGCGGAACAGAAGATCAACTTCATCCACGGCGACATGCGCGACCTGGGGTTCGAAAAGACGTTCGACGGAGTCTACTGCCTGGGAACCAGCTTCGGCTACTTCGACGACTCCCAGAACGTAGGCGTGATCGAGGGCGTGCACCGCTCGCTGAAACCGGGCGCTCCCTTGCTGATCGAGGTCGCCAACCGCGATCACGTGATCACGAGGCAACCAACTCTCAAGTGGTTCGAGAGCGACGACGTGGTCGTCATGGAGGAGTCGGATTTCAACTTCATAAACAGCCGTCTCTACGTCAGCCGCCAGCTGATCCTCAACGGCGGCAAACGCCAGGCGAAGCAACAGTACTCGGTCAGGCTCTACTCGCTGCACGAAATCGGGCAGCTCCTGCACAACGCGGGCTTCGCCGTCTCCAAGATCTCCGGCCACCCGGCGACTCCCGGCTCCTTTTTCGGCGTCGTCTCCGAGCGGCTGATCATCGTGGCCGAGCGCCGCCGCTGACCCGCATTTGCGTCTGACCGCCTACCTGTCCGCCGCGGTCTCGAGACACACGCTCGTAGCGCTGGCGGTTCTCGGAGCGGTGTACGTGGCGGTCGACATGGTGGAGGCGGCGGCCGTCGCTCGAGCGGGCGCGGCGGAAGCGCTGCGTCTCTACCCGCTGCGACTGCCTTCGGTCGCGGCGCACGTGCTGCCGCTCGCTTCGCTGCTCGGTTCCCTTTCCGCTCTGGGATCGCTGCGCCGCAAGGGAGAGTGGATCGCGCTGCGCTCGGCAGGTCTCGGTACGCCGCGGCTGCTGCTTCCTCTGCTGCTGGTTCCCGCGCTGGGCGCGATCCTGTCGGCGCCGCTGGTGCTGGAGCTGGCGCCCCGCTGCCAGGCCGAGCTCGAACGTCGCTCTTTCGGAGGAAACCGGCCGGACGGAAGCGACCGCGGGCTCGTCTGGATCGCGATCGAGCGGCGTCTCGCGAGGATCGCCCCCGATCGAGGCGGACCGCGCGAGGAGGTCGCGATCGAGCTCGACTCGAAAGGCCTGCCGACATCCTGGTCGGCGGCCGGTCGCGCCGGCGGCCCCGCCCCCCGGCATTGGAAACGAGGCGCGGGATGGCTGCGGGACGGAGATTTCGCGAAATCTTTCTCTTCGAGCAATGGCGCGCTGAGCTCGAAGGCCCTCCGACTCGCTCCGCTGTCGAGCGGCGGCCGCGGCCTGGCCGGGGAAACCCTGGACAGGGCCCGGTTGACCGCCGGCATCCGGGCGGCAAGGGAAACCGGGCACGGCGCCGAGCCGCTCGAAGCTCAGCGCGCCCTGCGTCGCGCTCTGATCGCCTCCTGTCTGCTGGCTCCGGCGCTGGGGCTGCTGATCGCCGTCAGTATCTCGGAGTCGCGAGCGACTCGCCTGATGCTGCTGGGGCTGGCGGTCGCCGCCTCCCAGTGGGCGGCGATCGCGGCCGGCTGGAACGGCGCCGTGCTGGGCGCCTGGTCCTCGCTCTGGCTGTGGCCCGGTGTCGCGGTGCTGATGGCCCTGGCGTGCGCAGCGGCGGGGCTGCTCTCGCGGAAGCGGGCTACTCCTCGGTGGTGAAGTCCATCGTCTCCTTCTCCTCGTCGGCGGCGGTGAAGTCCATCTCCGCGTCGTCGGCCTTTTCGCCCTCGGGAGTGATCACGGTCTTCTCCGGCCGAATCAGGACGAACTCCACGCGGCGGTTCTGTGCCCGCCCGCGGCGGGTCTTGTTGCTCGCGATCGGCTCATCCGGTCCCCAGCCGACGGTCTCGAGGCGGTCTTCGTCGATTCCCTTGTCGACCAGGTACTTCTTGACCGCGTCGGCGCGCTGCTTGGACAGCTCGCGGTTGTAGTCGGCCTTGCCCCGGCTGTCGGTGTGGCCCTCGATCGAGACCCGCAGCGCGACGTTGCCCTCCAGGATCCTGGCCACGATGTCCAGGATCTCGAACGACTTGTCGCCCTTGATCTTGTCCGAGCTGGTCTCGAACTGGATCCTCTGCTTGATCTCGATCTTCTCCTCGGTCACCACCACCAGCGCCCTGCCGCGATCCGGGCAGCCGTCGTCGTCCTTGAAGTTGTTGAGCGTCTCGGGTCGGTTCGGGCACTTGTCGTCCTCGTCCGGCACGCCGTCGTTGTCGTTGTCGAGATCGCCGCAGCCGTCGTCGTCCTCGAAGCCGTCGAAGTCCTCGGCGAGATCCGGGCACATGTCCTCGGCGTCCGGGATGCCGTCCCCGTCGTTGTCGTAGTCCGGGCAGCCGTCGTCGTCCTCGAAGCCGTCGAAGTCCTCGGCCTCGTCCGGGCACTCGTCGACCGGCTCCTTGATCCCGTCCTCGTCGTGGTCGAGATCGGGGCAGCCGTCGTCGTCGCGGAAGCCGTCCTCGTCCTCGGCCTCGTCGGGGCAGGAGTCGTACCCGTCCGGGATGCCGTCCCCGTCGTTGTCGTCGTCCGGGCAGCCGTCCTCGTCCTGGTAGCCGTCGAGATCCTCGGGCACCTCGGGACACTCGTCGGCGTCGTTGTCGATGCCGTCTCCGTCCACGTCCCACTCGTTGATCTCGAAGCCCTCCTCGCCTTCTTCGACCTGCGGCGCCCAGGTCATCCCGCCCACCACCTGGAACTGCGGCACGCCGACACCGCTGAGGATTCCCCCGCCTCCGGCCAGGTTGAAGACGAAATCTCCGGCCGTGAAACGCCCGCCGCCCAGGAACAGGAGCGGCGAGCCCTCCAGGTCGGTGAAGTTCTGCGTGACCAGGCTCTTGGTACCGTAGACCTCGGCCATCAGCTCCACCTCGGGAATCACGGCGTAGCCGATCCCCGCGGCATAGGTGAGCTGGTGGCCGACCTCGGCCGAGAACAGCTCGGACTTCTCGCGCCACTTGACGCCAAGGTTGGCGGCCACGCGCAGCGAGGCGAACCGATAGCCGAACAGGACCTTGGGCGCGGTCACGGAGAGAAAGCCGTCGCCGGCGTAACCCTCGCCGTAGCCGATCCAGTGCGACATCGGCAGCGCCGGAATCACTGCGGCGGAGAGCACCGGGCCGTCCTGGAGCTCTTTGCCGATGATTCTGACCTTGAGGTGGATCCGCAGGTCCCCCAGCACTCCGTAGGTATCGTAGGCGTCCTCCGGGACCAGCCATTCGCTGACGTTCTCGCCGGTGCCCTCCTGGACCAGCTCGTAGTCCCGTCCGTGCTGCCAGATGGTCAGCGGGATCGCCAACCCGGCCTGGAACCTGTCGAGGAAGTTGAAGCTGGCCAGCACGTCGGCTGCCATCACGTTCTCGACCAGATCTATCGGCTCCAGGTTGCGGCCGCCGGAGTCCTCCCCGCAGTTGTCGTCCTCGTCGCAGTTGAGCAGCACGAAGGGGCGGTGCTGGTAGTAGAACAGGATCCCCACCGAGGGCTTCATGTCCTCGCCGATCTCCGGGCCCTCCAGGTGAAAGAAGTTGAGCGGACCCGGGGCGGGCTCGAAGAGGTTGGTCGAAAAAGACCTGTCCTGCTTGTGCGAGCTCGACTGCGCGTGCGCGCCGGCCGGCAACGCCGCCGCCAGCGCCACGACCGCCGCGGCCACAACCACACGAGAGCGCCCGAATGTTCCAGAAATGATATGCGGCATCGAAATCTTCCGTTCGACTCTAGAGATTGGAGCAGTATGGCATGGACGAAAGTACGATTCAATACGTTACCCGTCCAAAACGAACCGATAACGGTAGGGGATCACCGTGTCGACCGGCTGACCTCTCTTGTTCAAGGCCGGTTTCCAGCGCTCCCTCAGCATTGCGCGGCGCGCGACCTCTCCGAGGCCGCCCCCGGGGTCTTTCAGGATGCGAACCTTCCTGACCCCGCCCTCGCGGTCGATGAAAACCTGGAGCAGCACCGCGCCTTCCACCCCCTCCCGCCTGGCCTCCTCCGGATAGGGCGGAATGCTGATCCGCCCGCTGCGCGGCCGGGGCGGCCTGGACAGATCCTTCTTGGGAACAGGAGCGAAACCGGTTCCTCCCGGCTCGCCTTCGGGATCGGATTCGACCTTGGTTCCCCGGGCCGACTCCTGGCCGGGGCGCGCCACCGCCGCGAACTTGGTGTTGCCCTCCGAGCGGTTCAGCTTCCAGCCGGCGCCCTTGCCCTCGGCGAACGTGTTGTCTCCCAGCTCGAACACCGGCGGGGCCTCCTCGGCGTCCGGAGGCGCCTCCTCGGCGTCCGGAGGCGGCGCGGGCGGCGGCTCGGGCTCGGGCTCCGGATCCGGATCCGGCCGCGGCCGCGGCCGCGGCTTGGGCTTTGGTTCGGGTTCGGGGTCGGGCTCGGGGTCGGGCTCGTCCGGCTCGGGCTCCGGCTCGGGCTCCGGCTCGGGCTGACGCTCGCGCACCTCGAGGTCGACTATCTCGTACCTGTCCTGCACCTTCTCCGGCAGCAGCGCCAGCAACACTCCGAACGCGACGTGGACCGCCCCCGAGATCAGCCACGAGGCGGACAGCGAGACTAGCTTGAAGCGAAAACCTCGACGGCTGGGGGTGCGCCCGGACATGATCGACGATCAATCTCCCTCCTCGGCGTCGATGTTGATCGCGAACTTGGCGACCCCGAGCTTGCGCACCATGTCGATCACGTGCACGACCTCGCCGTGCGCGATGCGGCGGTCGGCGGCGATGATCACGCGCAGATCCGGATCGCTCTTCTTGGCTCGCGAGATCTGGGTGCTCACCTTGCTCTCGTCCATCTTCTCGCCGTCCAGGTAGAGCTGTCCCTCCTCGGTGATCGTGATCGCCAGCGTGGTGACCACGTCCTCGCCAGTGCCCGCCTCCGGCAGATCCACCGGGATGGACTGGGCAACGATGTACGTCGCGGTCACCATGAAGATAACGAGCAGCACCATCATCACGTCGACCAGCGGGGTGACGTTGATCTCGGTGATTATCTCGTCGTCGTCGAACTTGGCTCCACCCGCCATGGCTCAGCCTTCCTTCTTCGAGCCGGAGCCCGGGCTCTCCATGCCCGAGAGCAGCGCGTGCACCAACGCGTCCGCGTCGCCGAGCAACGCCTTGATTCGACGCTGGAAGATGTTGAAAGCCGCGACGGCCGGAATCGCCACCAGCAGACCGACGGCCGTCGCCACCAGCGCCTCGGAGATGCCGGACATCACCGCCGCGGCTCCGCCCTGCGTGTTGAACGAGAGCTGGTGGAACGCCTGGATGATTCCGATCACCGTGCCGAACAGCCCGACGAACGGAGCGTTGTTGCCGACCGTGCCGAGGAACGCGAGGTTCTTCTCCAGCCTCAGCTTCTCTCGAATCATCGCGCTGGCGGCGGCCTCGTCCACGGCGGAGAAACCCCGCTCGGCCTCCTTCATCGCGATTCGTCCCACCGAGGGCGCGACGCCCTGGACGCTTTCGATCCTGCGACGCGCGGCCTCGAAATCTCCCGAGGCGAGCGCCTTGCTCATATCCTCGATGATCGACGAAATATCCGGTCTCTGGCCCCAGAAATAGATCACGCGTTCGATCATGATGGCTATCGAGAACAGCGAGAGCGCGATCAGCACCCACATTACCCACTCGGCGCCCAGCAGGGCGAACCCGAGGAAGCGTTCAGTGATACTCATGCCTCGTCCTTTCGTGTCATGGTCGTTCCGCCCGCTCTACTTACTCCGCGCCCGCCCGTGGTTGCAAGGTGTTACTACAACCACGAAAACGTAACACCCCGCCCCGTTTTTTTGGACAAAAGCACCTGCCGGAGCAATGCTAGACTCGTGAGAAAAAGCCTCACCAACCTGCTCGAAAGCGCCTTGAGGGAGGGTGTGGCCGGCCGGGTCTTCCCCGGAGGCCAGGCGGCGGTCTGGGCCGGCGGCGGCCTGCTGGCCGAATCGACGGCCGGAGTCACCCGTCCGGACGCGGGAGATCCCGTGAAGACTGAGACGCGCTTCGACCTGGCGTCGCTGACCAAGCCGTTCGTGGCGTCGGCGATCTTGCGGATGGTCGATCGCGGTCTGGTCGACCTCGAGCTCAGGGTCTGCGAAGCGCTGAGGGAATTCGGCCGACGCTCGGTCGGGCGGGCCACGCTCGCCGAGCTGTTGGCCCACGAGTCCGGGTTGCCCGCCTGGGAGCCGTTGTACCAGCGGATCGATCCCGAGCTCCGCGGCACGAAAAGGGCTCGTCGCTTCGCGCTCGAGATGATTGCTCGAATGGAGGCGAAGCGGGCGCCGGGCACGTCCGTCGAGTATTCCGACCTGGGATACGTGCTGCTGGGAGAGATCGGAGCACGCCTCGCCGGATGCGACCTGCCCGAGCTGCTGGAACGAGAGGTGCTGGATCCTCTGGATCTGACCACGATCGGCTTTCGGCCCACGCGACCGAGCGAACGGGGAGAACCCGTCTTCGCCGCGACCGAGGACTGCCCGTGGCGCAAAAGGCTGCTGGAAGGAGAGGTACACGACGACAACGCATGGGCTGTGAACGGCGTGGCGGGTCACGCCGGTCTGTTCGGAACCGCCGCGGACGTCGCCCGCTTCGGGGGCGCTTGGCTGTCGGCGCTCGCGGAGGGAGCCTGGCTGTCCCGGGATCTCTGTCGAAAAGCGGTCGAGCGCCGTCCGCTGGGAAGAGCGCTATGGGGGGATCTCGTCTCACCCGAGGGATCGATGGCCGGCTCCGGGGCCGGGGCGCGCACCTTCGGACATCTGGGCTTCACCGGGTGCTCCTTGTGGGTCGACCCCGATCGTGGGGCCGCGATCGCGCTGGCGACTAATCGGGTCTGCCCCTCGCGCGACAACACGCTGATTCGAGGCTTTCGCCCCGAATTCCAAGATGCGATCTGGAAAGCCCTGGGCTGAGCCCTAGCGGGAGCCCGAGCCGGGCGGCTGGGGAAGAACGTCGTCCGAGCCGTCCTCTACGTGAACGGGGAAACGGGGCGTCGAACCCTTTCTAATTGCGCGCTTGCGGGGCTTGCCCTGCGAAGAACGCTTGTTCTTGCGTATTCTCTTGGTTTTCTGAGTCAGCGAGCCCATCGCAATCCTCCTGGCTGTTCCCGGCGACCGCGCCACAGAGACGGCGCGAGACTGTATGCCCCCGCCCCGCCCTCGTCAAGCAATCCGCACGCGGTTTTGCTCGGATGCCGGCACGCGACTTGACGCGCCCCCTAAAGCCGACCAGCTTTTCGCCATGGATCACCCACTACTGCCCGCGGCCCTGGCGATCGTGATGATCGGCTGCTTCCCGGCTCCGCAGCGAACCGACCGCCCGGCGATCGAACGCGATCCGTGGCGGGAGCGCAGCGTGCGCTCCGAGGACAGCTGCCAGACCTACCGCTACCTCTACGCCCCCGGCCCCGGCGAAGACAGCCCGGCGATGCTGCTGCTGCCCGGCGGTATCTTCGACAACCGCATCTGGCTCTATTGCGATTCCCTGGCCGAGCATTTCTCGTTGTACGCCCTCGACTGGCCGGACAACTCGCCGTTCTACACCGGCCACGCCTCCGACCTCGGCGCGGTGGCGCGCGACTTCGTCGGAGCTCTCGGAATCGAGGAGCTGGCGGTCGCCGGCATCTCGATGGGCACCTACGCCGCCGTGGACCTGGCGGCGGAGCGCACGGGCCTGGAGGTCGATGCGCTGATACTGATCTCGTCGGTCATGTTCGCCCTCACCGATGAAGAGATCGAAAAGCGAACCGCGATTTCCGAACGCGCCCTCTCCTTCTCTCCGGAGACGCTGCGCAGCATCGTGGAGCGGCGAGCCGAGCGCGCCGACTACGGCCCCGCTCCGGGCGAAATACGACAGCTCGACATCTTTCACACGCGGCTCTACCCCTACTACTTTCAAGTCTTCAGCATCGGCGCGAAGCAGGAAGACCGACCCCAGCGCACGCAGCGAATAGAATGCCCGGTGCTGTTCGTGCACGGCACCGATGACGAGACCTACCCGATCGAGGTGGCCAGAGGGAATCCAACTGTCTTCCCAGCCGCGAAAGCTACCGAGTGGATAGAGATCGAGGGAGGAAGGCACTCGATGGTCTTCGCTCGCGGCCCGGAGGTCGCCGCGGCGATCGAGGAGTTCCTGAAAAGATGGAGCTCGTGGTAGAATAGAGGCGAAAGGCGCGATTACCAGGGGGCGGCCACGTGACGGTAAGAGGCGATCGAGAGCGCTATCCCTACCACCGCAAGTTCGTGCGGCATCGCATCCGCGTGAAGATCGACGTGCTCGACGGTCGCAGCTACAGCAGCTGGACGATCAACATCTCGGAAGGCGGGCTCTGCTTCGAAATTCCGCTCCAGGTCGAAGTCGGCTCGGAAATTGGAGTCTGGATCTACCTTTCTCGCGACCGCCGCGCATCCCCGATCAGGGCTGCCGCGCGAGTGGTCTGGAACCAGGGACGGGGCGACAAGCACAGGCACGGCGCCCAGCTCACCGATTTCGAGGAGCGGGGCCGCGAGGCGCTCCAACGGTGGCTGCGCGGTCAGTAATAGCCTTCTTCCAGGTCTCGGATGTTCTGCTTTATCTTATCGATGTTGGCCTCGCTCTTGTACTCCTCGGGCGTCTCCTCGTAGATTTGAAGCGCCTGCTCGAAGAGGTTGCGCGCCTTGGATTTATCGGCCATCTCGCGGTAGATCACTCCCTCGGCGTTGAGCGCCACCGCGGCCTTGGCCCGCGAGTTGTTCTTGAAGCGCAGGTAAATGTCGATCGCCTTTTCGTAGTACTCGATCGCCATCTCTTTCTCCACGCGCTCGTAGGCCATGCCCGCGGTCTCGTAGAAGACGTCGGCGCACTCGACGGTGATCGACTCCTTCTGCTCGCAGACCGCGGCCGCCTCCAGGTAGTAGTCGAGCGCTCCCTGGGCGTCGCCCTCCATCCGAGCCATTCCGGCCTTGGTCAAGTAGTGATCGATCTGCGCCTTGATGCTCGGCTCCGCGGACGCGGCCTCGCCGCCGTCCGTGTCCGCCTCCCCCTGGCCGGTGGCGGTATCCGCATCGACCGCCGCTGATCCACAGCCCAGCAGTCCCAGAGAAAAAACGATCCCCCACCAAGCGCGCCTGGCGATGCTCTGCATGGCTCCCTCCTTGGAAGAACTGTCCCCACCCCGAGACACTACCACAATCGAAAAAAAAGGTTCATCCGGATCCAGCCGTTTTCATCTCCGCGTCCGTGCGCCGCGCCCTGTT
>CAZHCG010000052.1:19471-28623 GCA_964530995.1 uncultured Myxococcales bacterium | reverse complement strand
CAAGGAGAGAGAAAGATGAAGAAGCTGACGACAACGATGGCGAGCGCCCTGGCCGTGCTGCTCCTGGCGAGCGGCGCCTGGGCGGGGGACTTCGAGGCGCAGGAGGTCACGGAGAACGTCGACTGGGAGGAGGCGATCGAGTGGGCCGAGCTGGTCGAGACCTATGAGAGGGACGGAAGAACGTGGGAGGTCTATCTCGACGAGGAGCAGGCCCTCATGTGGGAGCAGCCAACTCCCAGCGACTTGGGGCCAGGGGAAACCATGGAGGACAGCCGTACGGTATACGTCAACCCGTTTAGTCTGAAATTCTGCCACAACGCCAACTGTAGCAGCAGCACCGGGTTCACCTCGTTCACATATTGTTCCGCTTGTTCGACCAGGACTACGAGGGTCTGGTATGCTCTCGGAGGCGGAAGCATATCCAATGTGGATCGCATCATTGCCTACGGGAACTCGAGCACCACAGACTACTGCGATAACGACTATTATGGTTACTACAACGATCTTGAGGAAACCTCACAACCTTATTGGAGGCTGGCGGATAACAGGGATTGTGGCTACGGTCTATTGGGCTACTGGTATGAGATCGATGAATCCGGCGACCTCTCCAACTGGACCTACGGGTTCAATGACTACGTTGTCAGATGGAGGTACGAAATCGGTTCTTCGACTCGGTACACTGTTTTGAAGTACCAGTGGATCGAGTAGTGATCGACGAACGAAGGAAGAGGGTCGCCGAGGTGGCCGAGGCTGTCTCTCACGCAAAGCTTCTTTTTTCACGCGTTCTTTTCCTCCTCGGCGTCCTCGCCCTTTGTTTCTGCAACGGCAAACGCTCCCTGGAGCCCCCTGACAGCGGCCCCGGACCTACGACAGTAGGTATTCCGAACAGCGGCCCCTGTGACCACCGGCTGGCGTGGGTTGCGAGGGTCGGAAGTGACGATATTGACTGGGGTGGCGACGTGTCCCTCGACGACTCGGGCGGTGTGTGCTTCTCCGGCAACCACTGCGCAGGCGCAGGCGTTTACGACGCCGACGGCCAGGAGGCGTATTTTTTTGCAGGCTCGGGCATCGGCATAGAGAACGGTTTTATCGCTTGCTGCTCGGAATCCGGCGAGGTGCAGTGGGCCGAGTCGATCGGGGGGACAGGGGACGACAAAGTCTTATCCGTGGATTTCTCGGAGCAGGGCGGCTTGCTTTTCGCCGGCTGGTTCGGGGAAAAAATGGTCCTCGGAGAAGACGGTCCCGGCCAGATTACGCTCCAAGAGGAGGGCCACCGCGATGGCTACGTTGGTCTTTTGGACGGGCAGGGTGGAATAGAGTGGGTCAAATCTTTCGGCGGCCCTGCTGGCTTGGATTTTTACAATGACGTGAACGCCCTTGCCGATGGGCGCGTGGCAGCCGTTGGGGCTTTCTTTCAAAGCGCTGTTGTTGGCCCGGGTGAGCCGAACGAGACGCTCTTGGAGAAGCAGGGAGAGGACGAGGGAGGCGTGATCGCCGTATACTCTTCTCAGGGCATGCTGGAGTGGGCGCGATCAGTGGCCTGGACCGAGGAGGGAAAGGACTCGTCCGCAACTGGAGTCTCGGTTCTCTCCGACGGGTCGTTGGTGGTTGGCGGGGCGTTCGAAGAGCGGGCGGTTTTCGGCCGCGGAGGGACGAACGAAACGACGCTGGTCGCCGAGGGGAAGCAGGACGGTTTCGTCGCGCGCTACACCGGGGAAGGGGATCTGTTATGGGCGGTTGGGATGGAGATTTCGGGCGATATTTCAGTCGGAGTGCACTCTGGCGCACATACCGCCATCGCCGACGACGGAGACATCATCGCAGCTACGGGGTTCTGCGGCAGCGCCCCCGTGGGCAGGGAGGGAGAGCCACTGGAGCAGCACCACACTCCGGAGGATCTCTGCACACCCTACCTGGCTCGCTTCACAGACGACGGAGAACGTATTTGGTCGGTGGCTCCGGGTGGCGGCGGTGTTCTCAGTCACGCGATCGGTGTCTCTGTGCTGCCGGACGGAACAATCGCCATGACGGGTCGTTTCGGAGGAACCGCGGTGTTCGGCATGGGCGAGAGCAGCGAGACACTGCTGGAGGTGGAGGGTACTGACCTGTTTTTCACGTACGGATTCATATCACTCTACGACTCCGATGGTTTTTTGAACTGGGCCCTCCCCGTGGAGACTCTCAGTCGAGGGTGGTGCAACGGAGTCGATTCCAACGAGACCTCCATCGTTTTCACCTGCTCGGTGGGAGGCGGCAAGGCGTTCGGCACGGGACCGTTCGATTCTGAAATTTTGGAGTACGCCGGCGTTCTGGATGCATTCCTGATCAAGCTGCAAATCCCCCCGCCGCCTGATTGAGGCCCAAAGGCTCGGGCTTCCACGAGACGCGTGCCTGCCATGGCTAGGGGCCGAACGACGATCCTCCCGGCTTCTTCTGGGAGCCCGAGCTCCAGAGCCCTTGTCCGAACCAGATGCCGGATTGGCCGGGGGTATTACCGGCCCCGGGTGCTGGGCAGCGTGATCGGCACGATCACCGAGGTGCAGACGCTCAGGTTCCTGGACTGGGAGAGCTGCGGCGCGAGAGCGGTGCGCCCCGAGTGGAGGCTGACCGAAACGGCCCGCCGCGCCGTGGAGGCCGGCGACAACCCGGCCCGGGGGTAGTGCCCGACGTGACAGGGGGCCGAGCGCACGTCGGCGGCGAGCTTTCGGACAGCCGGAGTCCTCCAGTGACGGATTACGTTCCTCCGGCGTCTCAGCGATCTCGATAGCGCGGGTGGCGCGCGTCGCCGGGCTCGTCGATGCCCTTGGCGCCTTCGATGTAGAGGTCCTCCTCGCCCATCGCGATCGGCAGCAGCCCGGCCCAGGCGAGCCAGACCGCGGCCTCCAAGTCGTCGATCAGGATCTTGTCAATCGTGTCCTGGGGCGTGTGGTAGTAGCCGTGGGGTCCGAGGGTGGAGAGCATCACGCCCGAGGCTCCGGCCATCGTGAAGCAGACGTGATCCGAGGCGTCGAGCGGCGGCAGGGCCGCGACGTTCCATTCCAGGCCCATCTCCTCCGCCTTGCCGTCCATCACCTCCCGGATCCAGCCGTGCTCGGCGGTCGTGCCGTTGTAGACACCCATTCCCGAGCCGTCGCCGGAGCCCACCATGTCGATGCTGTAGACTGCCACCGTATCGGCCAGCGGAAAGGTGGGGTTCTGCACGTAGTGGCACGAGCCGACCAGGCCCACCTCCTCGGCGTTCCACAGGGCGAAGACCACGGTGCGGGCAGGATCCACGCCGTGGCCCACCATCGCCCGGGCCAACTCCATCACGACCGCCGTGCCCGAGGCGTTGTCGTCGGCTCCGTTGTAGATCTCCTCCGTGGTGGGGTCGATCCCCAGGTGGTCGATGTGAGCGCCGACGACGATCACCTCCTCGCCCGTCTCGGGATCGCCGCCCGGGATCGCGGCCAACAGGTTCTCGGTCTCGACGAGCTGAGTCTCGGCCGAGATCTCCAGCGTGGCATCCACTCCGCTGGCGGTGCTCGCCGGCGTGTAGGGAGAGGAGTCGTCGATCGCTGCGGCCCAGCCCGGCAGCTCGGAGAGAGCCGCCTCCACGGCGTCCCGATCGGCGAATACGGCCGGGAAGCCCGGGTCGTAGTAGGTCGAATCGATGGTCGCTCCCTCGAGAGGCTCGCCCGTCGCCTCGTTGTAGTCCTGGACCAGGATCATGCCGGCCGCGCCGTGCAGGGCGGCGTTGGCCGCCTTGTAGCCGAAGGTCCAGTTGCACGGCTCGGCGACGCAGGCCTCGGAAGGCGGGCAGTGGTCGTAGATCGCCTGGTCGTCCCGGGGACCGTGGCGCATCACGACCACGATCTTGTCCGTCACGTCGATTTCGGCGTAGTCGTCGTACCCCGCCGCCGGATCCACCGGGCACAGGGGATAGTCGGCCTCATCGAACGGCGGGACGGTGAGCGAGTAGCCGGCGAAGACGATCTCGGCTGTCACCTCGCCGCCGCCCGAGTACTGGAAAACCATGTATTCCGAGGCCGAGAGCGCCTGGCCGTCCAGAGCGACGGCGGCCGGACCGAGCTGGGTCCACTGGTCGTAATCGAAGCTCTGACGATAGGTGCCCGACTCGCCGGCGAAGTCGAGGCCCAGCTCGGAGAAGAGGTTCTCGGCAAAATCGAGGGCCGCTTCGTTGCCCGCGGTCGCGGGCTGGCGCCCGCCCCATTCGTCGGACGCGAGCTGCGCCACGTCTTCGTAGATCCGGTGGGGATCGATTTCGAAATCGATGCCGGTGTCGATGCCGTCGGAATCGGTTTCGTCGTCCGTGCCGGCTCCGGCGTCCGTGTCGCCGGACGAGCCGTCCGAGCACCCCGCGGCCGGCAGGCACACGACAGCGAAAATCGAGATCAAAGCAACGCGTCGAATTGCCGCCATGTCTTTTCTCCTTGTCACCCGCATACTACACGAAATCTCGGCTGCGCGAAGCAGGCGATGAACAGGGAGGCCCGCCCCGTTTGCCCCTTCGGGGGGCAGCGGGCCCGACGGTGATCGACCTCGAGGATCTGGCAGTTTGACAGGCGAGCGCCCCGCGGAATATATTGCGCCCCCGCCCGTAGCGGGCGGCTGGTTGCAAGAGTTTCGACCAATCAGGACGGAGCCGATATCGTGACACGCAAGAAGATAAAGACGGACAAGCCCAGGCGAAAAGACGATCTGGATCCCAACAAGGACGAGTTCATCACCAGGTCGATGTCCTACCTGGATTGGGTCGTGGAGCGGCGGCGGCAGATCGGCGCGGCGCTGGGTCTGGCGCTGCTGGTCGCCGTGGTCGCGATCGCGGTCAACCACTTCGTGGAGTCGAGCCACGCCGAGAGCTCGCGGCTGCTCTCCGAGGTGACCAGGGGATCGCTGGCGCCGGTGACGCCGGACGGACCGCCCGCCGGGCTCGAGGAGCAGGGCGAAGAGGATTCTTCGCTGTGGTTCGAGAGCCGCAAGGAGCGCGCCGAGGAGACGCTGAAACGTTTCGAGCAGGTCGTCGAGGAAAGCGGGGGAACGGCGTTCTCGACTATGGGGTGCCTCGGCGCCGCCGCGGCTCACCTCGACGCGGGCGAGAACGAAAAGGCGATCGCCGAGTACGAGAAGTTCCTCGAGGAGGCCGGGCCCGAGCTCGCCTGGCTGCGTCCCAACGCGCTGGAGGGCCTGGGGCACGCCCTGGAGGCGGCCGGTAGGCTGGAGGAGGCCCGCGAGCAGTTCGCCCGGCTCGCCGAGGAGGGCGGAGGTCGCGTGGCGCTGGAAGGGCGCTACCACCAGGCCCGGATCGCCCACCTGCTGGAGGACAGCGCCGAGGCTACCGAGCTGCTGGGCGAGGTGATGGACGAGCTGATCGAGGAGGACGACTACGACAGGCTCGACTACCTGTTCGTCCAGGCCGGCGGTCTGCTCGAGACGCTCGACCCGGAGGCCGAGGTGCCGAGCCTGCCCGGCGGCCGGATGGGTGGTCTGGAGAACATCGATCCCGAAACGCTCGAGCGTCTGATCGAGATGCAGAAGCAGGCCGGAGGCGGCGGCAAGTGAAGCGGAGCAAGCCCCCCTGCACCTTCGCCGCGCTGCAAGCTGGCGCGTTGTGCTCTTTGTTGCTGGCGGCGGCCTGCGGCTCGGCCGAGGTCGAGCCGGCCTTTCCCGGGAGCACCAACGGTGTGGAGATCATGCGGCTGCGCTGGGTCAAGCAACTCGCGCCCGAGCTGCCCAACTTCATGATCCCCGAGATGATGGAGAAGCACGATCGCTTCCGACCGGTGGAGACCTCGACGGCGGGCTGGGACACCGACCTGAGGCGAGCCTTCATCGGCGCCTCGGTGGGCGGTCTCTACTGCCTCGATCTGCGCGAGGGAGAGACCGTCTGGCGCTACGACCTGGACGACCCGGTCGGCTCGCGTCCGCTCTACGACACGGAACGCAAGTGGGTCTACTTCGGCGCGGACGACGGGTTTCTCTACGCGCTGCACGCGCGCTCCGGCCGCCTGATCTGGCGCGCCGACACCGGAGCCGAGGTCAGGAGAGCGATCCACCTCCACGAGGGGACGCTCTACCTGGTCAACGCCGGCGGGATGGTGTTCGCCGTCGACCCGGACAACGGAGACATCCTGTGGCGCTATCGCAGGCCGCCGATGGGCGGCTTCTCCTCGGTGGGCTGCGCCGACGTGGTGCTGCGCGGCTCTACCGTCTACACCTCGTTCGCCGACGGCGTGTTCGTCGCGCTGGACGCGGTCTCGGGCGCCGAGCGCTGGAGCGTCGACCTGGCCGAGGAGGTGGTGATCGCCACCCGCGAGGGAGACGTCAACCTGGTCGACGCGGACGCCACGCCGGTGCTGGTCGGGGGCACGGCGGTGGGAGCCTCGGTCAGCGGCGGAGTCTACGGGTTGGACGCCGAGACAGGGACCGTGCTGTGGACCAGGTCCGACCTGACCGGGGTCACCGGGATGGAGTCGATGGGAAAGATCGTCTACGCCGCCAGGACCGGCTTCGGGCTGACCGCGATCGACGCCGAAAGCGGGGTCACGCGCTGGCAGCGGCGCTTCGGGATCGGAGTGCTGCTAGATCCCCTGCTCTACGACGACGTGCTGTTGATAGCCGACAGCGAGGCCGGTCTGCTGGCGGCCTCCACCGCGGACGGCAGGGTCATGCAGCGCCTCGATCCGCAGCAGGGCTTCTTCGCCCGTCCCTCCCACGAGGCCGGCTACCTGCTGGTGATGGGCAACGGCGGCACCCTGTTCGCGATGTCGATCCACTAGCCCGAGCTCACCGCTCTATCACCTCCGGCAACGCAGGTGCGCTCGTCGAGAGAGTCTCCGCTCGGCGCGGCGCAACCCCAAATTCTAAAAGGAGTCGCACCAGGGTGCGCCTTCGTCCAGCTCCTCGCACGGCGGGCAATCCGGTCCTCCGTCGGATCCGGCGTCGGCGTCGGATTCGTCTGGTGGCGTACCGCCCGGCGCAAGCCCAACTCCGCAAAGGGGTATCACCAGCTGTCCCTGTTCCGGGTCGGAGGTCGCTGCTTGCACCACCATCGCAGCGGAATCTGTCTCTCCGGCTGCTGAAGGATCATAGAGTATCTCGACGAAGGCGACCTGCCCGGGCGCCAAGACCAGGGAGATCGGCCCTCCCGGCTCCTCTTCGGGCGGAAGCGGGTAGGCTCCCGGCTCCTCGCCCGAGGCCGCCTCTCGAAACACGCGAAAGGCGCAGCCCGGATCGCCGCGCAGCATGATGCGCGTGATCTCGACCGGTGCACTGCCGCTGCTCTCCAGCACCGCTCCCTGCCACTCGCGAGTCTCTCCGACCTGCTTGTAGCAGAAGTTGATCTCGGTCTCGACGGCCGAAAGCTCCGCGCGAGGCTCGCTCGAGACGCCCTCGCACGAGCCGACCACCGCCGGGAGCAGCATCGTCGCGATCGCCAAGACGCTTCGCATCGATAACCTCCGGTTCAGCAATCCACGTCCTCTTCGCCGCCGCAAGTCGAAGGGCAACATCCGTCGCTGGTCACGGGATTGCACACGACGACGTCACAGCAGTCTTGGTCGTTGGATATCGAGCACCCCAGCGGACAACACTGATCGTTGGTCATCGAGCAGTCCCGGTCGTTGCAGCAGTCCTGGTCGCCGGTGTGGTCGCAGTTCTCCGGACAGCACTCGTCCATGGTCGCGGGTGTGCAATCCTGCAGGTCGCAACAATCCTGGTCGTTGCTCGCGTCACAGTCGTCCGGGCAGCAGGAGTTGGGAGTGGCGGAGCAGTCGTCCTGCTCGCAGCAGTCCCAGTCGTTGCTCGCGTCGCAGGTCTGGTGGCACTCGCTGTCGGAGGTCACGGGATCGCAGCAAATCTGGTCCTCGTCGGTCAGCGCGTCGCAGTCGTTGTCCACGCCGTCGCACTGCTCGGCGCCCGTCTCCACGCACCGCTCGACGTGGATCGAGTAGTCGCCCTCGGCTCCCATCGCGCCGTCGACCACCAGATAGTAGCTCTTCGTATCCGCCGGAAAAAAGTGGAGCAAGACGTCCTGGAAAACGGATGCCTCGCCTGCGACACACGAAGATCCCTCGCCGCAGCTCTCCAGCACGGCCAACCCACCCTCCGTGCCGAAACCACCGCCGAGCTCCACCTCGATGTTGTACAGCTCTCCGGCCTGCGCCGGCAGCTCGTAGGTCGCGTCCCCGCTGTCGGCCAAGACGGGGTTTCCGCAGGACTCGTAGTCCTCGCTCTCGTTGCTGCGGCCGACCGTGGTGGAAGCGTGGCCGTAGGGCAGGCTCGACATCTGGTAGGGATAGGCGCAGTCGCCCTCCAGGAAGCCGTCGAGCTTGTCGAGGAGGAACCAGAACTGACCGTCGAGCACCTCTCCTTGCACGACGATATAGTACTCATTGCCGCCCACTGCATCGAAGATCAGCTGCAGCATGTCCGGCATGGCCTGGCCCATCGTGTCGGCGAGGCAGGCCTCTCCGTCGACGCAGGCTGTCAGCACCGAGACGGCCACGCTGTCGATCTCCTCGCTGTAGACCTGCGCCGAGTACTCGCCGGTCACCGGAGCCTGGAAGCGGAACACCTTCTCGGCGCCTTCGCAGCAGGGAGCACCGCAAATCTGGGTGAGCAGGTCCTCCATTCCCGATGTCGTGGACGTCCTGCTGTAAGGCACCGATCCGATTTCGATCGGGGCGTCGCAGTCGCCCATCCCGGTTGACTGCTCCACCGAGAGGTCGAAATCGCCTGCCGCGTCTGCCGACTCCGCGATCAGGTAGTAGGTCTCGCCCGGGTTCATCTCGACGGAGAACACGGCCTGCGAGCCGTCTTCGATATTCACCCCCGCCAGGCACTCGTTCGAGTCGACACACGCGGTGGAGGCCGCCAACAGCATGCCTTGCTCCATGTCGTAAACGCTCGCCGAGATGTCGTAGGCGCCGTCATCCGTCGGCGTGAACGAGTAGACCACCTCCGGCCCCGGGCAGCACATGGACTGGCAGGTGTCGGTGAGCTCGTCCGGCCGGCCCACTGTTGTGTTGCTGTCGAAGTAGGGAATATCCGAAGGGTCGATCACGATCGGGTCGTCACAGTTTCCCTGCTGCACACCGGTGTCCGTGTCCGTATCGCTGTCCGTGTCCGTATCGCTGTCCGTGTCCGTGTCG
>CAZHCG010000052.1:0-19371 GCA_964530995.1 uncultured Myxococcales bacterium | reverse complement strand
CTGTCCGTGTCGCTGTCCGTGTCGCTGTCCGTGTCGCTGTCCGTGTCGCTGTCCGTGTCGCTGTCCGAATCCGAATCCGTGTCGGCGTCAGAATCGGCATCCGTGTCGCTGTCGGCGTCCGCGCCGGCGTCGTCGGTGAAATCCAGGCTGTCCACGTCGCTCAGCAGCGTACAGCCGGCAAGCTGCAAGGCCGCGATGATGACCACCAATCTCTTCATGGCTAGAACCTCCCCTGTACCGCCAGGCCGGCGCCGTCCGGACCGACTCGAGGAGCGACCGCCAGCGGCCGCTCCTCCTCTCCGTCGGGCTCGACGAAGAACAGCACGGCGCCGGTGACCAGCGCCGCGGCTCCCACTCCGTAAAGGATGTCGGCCGTCGAGTTGAGCGACTTCACCGTGTCGCGTTCCGAGGCCAACGACGAGTCGCACACGCCACCGTCGCACTTGGACTCCAGATCTTTCTCCTTGCCAATGCTCACCCCGCCGGCAACGGCTCCTCCGGCGACCAGCGCCGCCCCGGTGCCGAGGGCGATCCACGTCCAGACCCTACCGCCTTCGTCCTCGGCGGGCTCGGGCTCCGGCGCGGCAGCCGGCTGCGGCGCGGCAGCCGGCTGCCGCGCGGACTGCTCGGCGTCGGGCTCCTCCACCTCGATCCCGGAGGTCATGCCTCCGGCCACGGTCACGCTCTGCTCGAGCAGCAGCTCGTCTCCACCGCGCAGCACCACCTCGTGCTCGCCGGCGGCCACGCGCACCGGACCGGTGAACGGAGCCGATCCGCGCTCGATGCCGTCCACGAGAAGCAAAGCGCCGTCTGGTGCGCTGACCTCGAGCACGCCTACCAGCACGCGCAGTCGCTGAATCTCGGCCAGCACCTCCTCGCGCCTGTCGCCCGGAACGTCGTCTCCGCCCTCGACCAGGTACTGCTCGAACGCCTCCAGCGCCAGCCCGAAGCGCCGGCCGGCGGCCTCGCTCTGGCCGATGTTGTACAACAACTTCCAGCTGGGCTTGAGCCGGTCGGCGCGGCGGAAAGCGTCGGCCGCCTCGTTGAAGCGCTCGGCCTCGAAGTGCTCCACGCCTCGCTCGTAGGCCTCGACCGCCTCCTGGCGCTCGTCGGCCCGGACCGGCGAGTAGAAGGCGAGCGAAAGCAAGGCCGCCGCGATCGCAATCGTGGGCATTCGCGAGATCATATCACCACCTCCGAGCGGTCCGTTGGCCAGTCAGGCGGAGCGCTCCTCGCACTCGATCCCCAGCTCGGCCAGCTCGTCCAGGATCGGGTCGTAGACCTCTGGCTCGACCGGAGCAACCACGCCGCGCTGGTCGAGCTCGCCTTCGACGATCAGCCGCGCGGCGATCGCGACCGGCAGCGAGACGGTGCGCGCCATGGCGCTGTCGCCGCCGGGGATGCCGAAGTCCACCAGCGAGGAGTACAGCTTCTGCTCGCCGTCGGGGTAGTCGACCACGAACTCGTGCTGCAAGGCGATCATGTCGCGCTCCTTGTCGCGGAACGGACACTTCTCGAGCATGCGCGAGGCGATCACGTCCACGTTTCCGCCCTGGCGGACATCCACCGGCGAATCGTTGAACAGGCCCAGCCACTCGAGCTTCTCGACCGCGGGGTGATCCTCGGGGATGTCCAGCTCGGATGCGATCCCCTTGCGCAGATTGCCGGCTCCGCCGGCGAACCCCTGCATGAAGCGCTTGTAGGTCAGGCCCTCCAGGTCGCTGCGCCAAGCGGTGTCGAACAGGCCCAGCTTGACCCACTGGTACCAGCTCTCGCAGTGACCCGGGTTGCGCAGCGTTCCGCGGAACATGGTCCGCACGCCCTCCAGGCCGTACATCTCGATGTAGGGCAACGAGTCGCGGTTGGGGTAGCCTTCGAACTTTCCGGCGCCCGGCACCTCGACGATCTCCGGGTCGGCGAACAGCTCGTCGCCCGGCACCTCGACCACCTCGCCGTCCTTCAGGAAGCGGGCGGGGTTGGTGGCCGCGACCAGCACGCCGCGTGGCGCCCAGGAGAACTTGTAGCCGATCGGATTGTCGTTGGCCTCGGGCGCGGGCAGCCCGCCGCAGTAGGAGCGGAAGGAGACGACCTTTCCGCCCTTCTCCCGGACGGCGTCGATGACCCGCATCGCCGACATGTGATCTATCCCGGGGTCGACCCCGCACTCGTTGATGAAGGTCAACCCGGCCTTGCGAGCCGGCTCGTCCAGCGCCTTCATCTCGTCGCCGATGTACGAGGTGGTCGCCATGTGCTTGCCGTGCTCGAGGCAGATGCCGGCGACCAGCGGGTGCTTGGGCGCGGGCAGCAGTGAGACCGCCAGATCGTGCTCGGCGATCTGGCGCTCCAGGGCCCGCTCGTCTCCGACGTCGAGCGCCAGGGCGCTGCCTCGCTCGCGGCCCTCGACCAGAGCTTCGGCCTTCGACACGGTGCGCGAGGCCACCGTGACCTCGAGATCCTCTTTTTCGGTCAGGTAGTGCACGAGCGGCCTGGAAACCAGGCCGGCTCCGAGAACCAGCACTCGTTTCATTCCCAAATCTCCTTGCGGTTTGTGGGCAATGGAATCATCTCTCAGCGCAGGTAACCCGCCATGTACCGGTAGTCGGGAGTGAATTCGCCGCGCCACAGGATCACCGCGCGCCGGATCGGCGGCGGCAGCGAGACATTCTCGAACGCTGCGTCCAGGTCGGCCGCAGCCAGCTCGGGGACGAACGGCGCCAGCGCCTCGCTGAAGGCCAGCGAGGCCTCGCGCGGCAGCTCGCACGGCAGGTTGCCGACCGCCATCACCGCCAGCCCCGGACCTTCGAAGCCCGCCGGCGCCTTTCCCGTGGCCGGGTCGTAGACGTAGACCGGATCGCCCGGATCCGTGTCGCGCACGGTGCAGGCCAGCGATCCGTCCACGTCGCAGGTTATGTCGCCGACCACCGTCAGGCGCGGCGG
This sequence comes from uncultured Myxococcales bacterium, assembly GCA_964530995.1. GTDB lineage: Bacteria > Myxococcota_A > Polyangia > JAAYKL01 > JAAYKL01 > CAZHCG01. The sequence continues at coordinate 16,434 of CAZHCG010000052.1, read as the reverse complement.
CTCGTCGCCGGCGAACAGATCCCGAAGCTGCTCGGCGCTGGCCAGGCGCGGGTAGCGCTCGTCCCAGTAGATGCAGTTGACCAGCGCGGTCAGCGCGGACAGCTGCGGCTCGAAAATGGAGACATGCTCCTCGCCGTGCTCGTAGTAGTGCTGCAGATCGAACTCGCGATCCGCGTCCTCGTGCCGCACCAGGTGGCGTTCCTCGTAGACCACCTTGACCAGCTCGTCCGCGAGCCCCCCGTGCCGGGCGACGAAGCCGGGCAGATCCTCCGGGGCGACCTCCACCTGGGGCAGCAGATCGAAGATCTCCTGGGCACCCCGCGAGACGTGCCCGTAGCCGGTGAAGCCGAAGGCGACCGGAAGCGTCAGATCGCCGATTCCCCGCTCGGCGATCCGCTCGCCGACTACGCCAATCGCGGCCTTGGCCTCCTCCAGGTCGCGGTAGCTGTGAGCCGGCCGAACCTCTCCGAAGGGCGACTCGCGCCCGAGCGCGGCCAGGCGCCGTCCCAGCGTCCAGAGCGTGTCGATCATTCCGGCCAGGCCGGCGTAGCGCCCGAAGAAGATCAGGCGCTTGCCTTTTTCGTCCGTGACGGTCTCGTAATCGATCAGGGTGCAGCGCTTCTCCACCAAGCTGCGCAGCATCTCCATGTTGTAGCTCTGCCCCTTGATCGTGTGCGAGAAAAAAACGTAGGCGCCTCCCTCTCGGAAGTGGTCGATCGGCATCTCCTTGATACCCAGCACCAGATCGCAATCGGCGACATCGTCCACCACGCCGGCACCGGCGCGCGCGTACTCGCCGTCGGCGAAGGCACGCCTCTCGAAGCTCTGTGCCCGGATCTCGACCCCGCCCTTGACGAGCTCGGCCACGTCCTTCGGCACCAGCGCGACGCGGCGCTCCCACTCGTTCTTGTCCTCGCGTCTGAGTCCCAGCGTATTTCCCATCTGCTTCAACTTTTTCGTTTCACTGCACAACCGCCCCAACCCCTGCTCGTACCGCGTTCGATTTTCGGAAGCAAGCGATTGCCGCTTTCGCTCGAGCGAAATATGCTAGTGCTTCGTTCACAAACGACGAGATGAAAATCGTATGAGGAATGAAGCGCGCCATAAAAACGAGATCCCGCGTCGGCGGCTGATCGCCGCGTACGCCGTGCTGGCGGCGCTGGGCCTGGCACTGGGCGCGGGCTTCCGCCCGGCCGGAGAAAAGCCGCGTTCCTTCGACGAAGCCGAGATACAACGCGCAATCGAGCACGCGGTGGAGCGAGCCCTGGAAAAGCAGGGTCGAGACGCCGACGGGGGCGCTGCTGACGGAGGCGCCCCGCTGGTCGGCTTCGCCCCCTCGCCCGAGCCGATCGAGTTCGCCGACGGCGGCGTGGACGGCGGCCTGCCGGCCTGGCGCCGACTGCCCGATCCCGACGCCGAGGGCGGCGCCGGGCAGAGCGTGGTCGTGGTTCCGGTGGAAGACGTGATCGACATGGGGCTGGCCGCCTTCGTCAGGCGGGCGATCGAGGAACACCCCGACGCGGCCGCCCTGATCCTCGAGATCGACACGCCCGGCGGACGGGTCGACGCCGCCACCGAGATCCGCGACGCGATCATGAACGCGCCCGACTCGATGCGCACGGTGGCGTTCATCCACCCGCGGGCGATCTCGGCCGGCGCCTTCATCTCGCTGGCCTGCGATCTGATCATTATCGCCGACGGCGGGTCGATCGGGGCGGCCACGCCGATCTCGCTGAGCGGCGGCGAGGCCGAGCCGGTCGACGAGAAGATGGTCTCGTACTTCCGCACAGAGATGGCCTCCACCGCCCGCGCCAAGGGGCGGCGGGGAGACATCGCCGAGGCGATGGTCGACGCCGAGGTGGAGATCCCGGGCATCAGCCCGGCGGGCAAGCTGCTGACGCTCGACACCGCGGGAGCGATCCGCTGGGAGATCGCCGACGCGGTGGCCAACTCGCTGGACGAGGTGCTGGAGAAGCTGGCCCTGGGCGGCGCCGAGCGCGTCGATCTGAAGCTGAACTGGTCCGAGGAGCTGGCGCGGCTGCTGACCCACCCGATGCTGTCCGGAATCCTGATGTCGATCGGGGTGCTCGGAATCCTGATCGAGCTCTACCAGCCCGGATTCGGGCTGCCGGGAATCCTGGGGCTGGCCTGCCTGGTGATCTTCTTCGCCGGCCACCTGGTGGTCCACCTGGCCGGCTGGGAGGAGGTGGCCGTCTTCCTGATCGGCGTGGTGCTGCTCTTCGTCGAGCTGTTCGTCACGACCGGCTTCGGCGTGGTCGGCGTGCTGGGGGTCTTGATGATCCTGGGCAGCCTGGTCTTCTCGCTGACCGCGTTGCCGGTGGGCGTCTCCTTCGACACCGGCCTGCTCAACGAGGCCGCCATGCGCGTGCTGATCTCGCTGCTGGCCTCGGTGGTGCTGTTCTTCGCGGCGCTGGCTGTTCTGCCCAAGACCAAGGTGCGTCACCGGCTGGTGCTGGCCGCTGCGATCGACGGCACCTCGGCCGGCGGCAGCGAGGGCCAGGCGCTCGCCGAGGTGCTGTCCTCCGGGGAGAGCGGCGTGGCCGAGAGCGCGCTCAGGCCGGCCGGAATCGCGCGCTTCGGACGCCGCCGCGTGGACGTCGCGACCGAGGGCGAATTCGTGGATCGCGGTGAGATTGTGGTGATCGTGCGCACCTCGGGCAACCGAGTGGTGGTCAGGAGGAAGAGCTGATGGATCCGGTCTCGGCGCAGACGATGGCTCCGGGTTTCGGCTGGGAGCCGCTGATCTTCGTGGTCGCGCTGCTGGCGGTCGGCATCGCGATGCTGTGCGTCGAGCTGTTCGTCCTGCCCGGCTTCGGCGTGGGCGGAATAATCGGAATCGCGCTGCTGCTGGGCGGCACGATCTCGGCCTGGGTGCTGCTCGGCCCGGCCTGGGGAGCGCTGGTGGTCGTGGCCACGGTCGCGCTCACGATCGCGCTGTTCATCGCGGCGACGAAATCTGGTATCGTCAAGCGCAGGCTCGTGCACGAGGAGAATCTCGATCGGGGCCACGGCACGCAGTCCGAGGAGCTGAACGAGCTGATCGGATCGCGGGGCACGGCCAGCACCGATCTGCGTCCGGCCGGAATCGCGAAGCTGGGCGATCGACGTGTCGACGTCGTATCCGAAGGGGGCTTCGTGGAAAGGGGAACCGCGATCGAGGTGGTCGCGGTGAACGGACCCAGAATAGTCGTATACCCCGTAGAGGAAGAGACGGGGGACCAAGAGAGGGAGGACTCATGATCTGGACATCGCTCGCAGCGGTGCTGGCCCAGTCGGGCGCACCATGGAACACCGGAGGAAACGGGCTTTCCACGCTGGCGCTGGTGGGAATCGTCATCGCCGCCATCGTGGTGCTGATCCTGTTTTTGTGGCTGATTCCGGTTCGGCTCTGGATCGCGGCCTGGGCTTCGGGCGCCCACGTGGGGCTGTTCACCCTGATCGCGATGCGGCTCCGCCGCGTGACGCCCAAGGCGATCGTCGAGCCGCGCATCAGCGCGGTCAAGGCCGGTCTCGAAATCAAGCTCGAGCGCCTCGAGGGACACTACCTGGCCGGCGGCAACGTGATGGCGGTGGTCAACGCGCTGATCAGCGCCGACAAGGCCAACATCGAGCTGTCGTTCGATCGCGCCGCCGCGATCGATCTCGCCGGCCGCAACGTGCTCGAGGCGGTGCAGATGTCGGTCAATCCCAAGGTGATCATCACGCCCAAGGTGACCGCGATGGCAAAGGACGGGATCCAGCTCAGCGCCGTGACCCGGATCACTGTGCGCGCCAACATCGACCGGCTGGTGGGCGGCGCCGGCGAGGAGACGATCGTCGCGCGCGTCGGCGAGGGCATCGTCTCCACCATCGGATCGGCGGACGACCACAAGGCGGTGCTCGAGAACCCGGACAACATCTCGCGCAACGTGTTGACCAAGGGCCTCGACGCCGGCACGGCGTTCGAGATTCTTTCGATCGACATCGCCGACGTCGACGTGGGCTCCAACATCGGCGCCAAGCTGAACACGGAGCGCGCCGAGGCGGACAAGCAGGTGGCACAGGCCGCGGCCGAGGGGCGCCGCGCGATGGCGCTGGCCAGCGAGCAGGAGATGAAAGCCCGCGTGGCCGAGATGCAGGCCAAGCTGGTCGAGGCCGAGTCCCAGGTGCCGATGGCGATGGCCGAGGCGCTGCGCAAGGGCAACCTCGGGGTGATGGACTACCTCAACCTGAAGAACGTCGTCGCCGACACCGAGATGCGCGGTTCCATCTCCAAGGCCTCGAAGCCGACTCGGGACGGGGACCGCTGAGATGGGGCGCCCGCCCACCGACTTCGAAGACGAGCTCCGCCGGCCGCCGGCGCTGGTGCGGCTGCTGGTGCTGGGCGAGGCGATGACGCCGCGCGGCCAACCCGGGCCGCTGGCCCGACCCTGGGTGGCGGCCGGGCCGCGGGCTCGCCGCGGAGGCGGCAGGCCCGAGAGCGGCGAACGCGAGCGCGAAGGAGGCTAGGCCTTGCCCGAGGGTATGGAGCAGATACTCTACATCCTGCTCGCCCTGGCCTTCTGGCTGGGGCCGGCGTTGCTCAAGCTGCTGAGGCGCCGCTCGGCGTCGCGACCGCGGCCTCAGCCTCCCCCGCGGCAGCCGGAGCCGACGCAGCGGGCCGCGGTTCCGGAGCCGGTGCCCGAGCCGGTGCTCGAGCCGCTGCCGGAGCCGGCCGCTCCGGTCTCCAGGATCGAAGCTCTGCGTCAACGCGCCGTCGCGGCCGAGGGCCTCGCCTCGGAGCTTCGCCGGCGCGCCCTGCTGCACGGTCGCGCCGCCAAGCGGCTGATGCCCACGATCCTGGCGCGCGGGATCGAGCCGGCCTCCGAGCTGGAGCGGCGCCTGGAGACCGGCTCCGCGCTGGACTGGGACGACCTGCTGCGCATCGAAAACCAGCTGAGCAGGCTCGAGGAAGACGTGGAGCGGATCCGGCGCGCGCTCGAGCAACGCACCGGCGCGGTCGATTCCGACCTGCTCGAGCTGCTGGACCTCGTCGCCCAGGACTGCCTCAACCCCTACTCGATCCACGCCCGCAGGCTCGAGATCGCCGAGATTCCGACGCGGGCGGCGGTGCTGACGACGCCCTCCGGATCCCCTCCGGAGCGAATCGATCCTTCGCTGGCTACCGTGGCCGTGGGGCAGAACGAGCTGGACGCGGCCGGCACCTGGACCAGGATCTCGGGTCGCGTCGCCCGGGAGGTGCTCGAAGCCCGTCCCGCGGCGATCCGGGAGCTGCTGGCGGCTTCGGAGTTGCCGGATCCGGCCTCGGCGGACGCGCTGTTCTCGTCCACCGGCCGCCTGACCGTGTCGGCCCTGGCGGCGGTCTGGCTGCCGACGCTCGCCGCGGACGCGCTCGCCACGGTGCAACTGGGCGAGGCCTACGCCGCCGGGCTGCAGCCGCCGGTCGGCCGGTCGCACGAGCGGGAAGCGGCATCGAGGATCGCGATCGGCTCCCGGCTCGGCTCCGCCGCGCCGCCTCTCCACGTCAGGATGTACATCGTCTGCCGCTCGCTGGAGAGCGCCGGGCTGGACGAAGAGGCCGCGCAGCGCTGGGAGCGCTGGGTGAGCTCGCTGGACGACGCGGAGCGGATGGAGATCGTCGGTAGCGGATTCTCGCCGATTCCGCTGGATGCCGAGCGCGTGCTGTCCGCGGTGGCGCCGATCGTCGAGGCGGTCTTCGACCATCCGGTGCGCGCCCTGGGGCACTACCCTCCCGCCCGGATCGTCGGCCTGGCGCTGAGATCGAACGAAGCGGAGAGCATGCGCGAGTCGGCGCGGATCCTCGCCGAGGGACAATCGGTGCCCGCCGATCCGAGAATCGCGATCGGAGCGGCCGCTCTCGCGGTGGAGAAGCGCTCGTCGCTGGAGTCGCGGATCCGCGGCGCCGCGCTGCGCTCGCTGGAGGGAAAGGATCTCGTCGGCCCGGGCGCCCGGGCCGAACAGCGCGCCGCTATCGGAGATTTCGCCTCGTTGCTGCGCGGCGGAGGAGAGACGTTTGCGCGGGCCGTCTCGCTGTCGGCGGCGCTGGCTCCGATGCGCGGCGGCCGGCGGCCGCTGTAGATTCGCGCCCCCCCGTCGTGTAGTGTCTCGACGCGACGCGGGAGCGGAGGTTCGCTCACGGAGGCGCTGGGATGAGCGGTGAAATCGTCGTCTACTACTTCACGGACGCCTCGCTCGCCGGCGAGGTCTCGGGTACCGTGGAGAATCTGCGGCGCCGCGGGCATCGAGTCGTCAAGGGCGACAACGCCGACGAGCTGCTGTTCCTCCTGCAGGTGGGCAAGCCCACCGCCGTGATCTACACCCTCAAAACGCGCGAGAACGAGTCCTCGGCCAGCTACCAGATGGTTTCCCGCCGGGCGCTGGGGATGGGCGTTCCGATGATCCTGGTCGGCCCCGAGCCGCCTCGCGACGGGGTGGTGCTGGTCGAGCCGCGGGGCAGGACCACGGCGCGGCACCACGTGTCGGTTCACGATGTCGCCCGGGTCGTCGAGTCTCTCGCCGGGGACGGGGCCGACGTCGCCGGATCGGCGGAGCGATCGCGCGCCGCGGCCAAGGGGCGCACGGTGCTGGGAATGGCTTCCGGCGCGGTCAGGCCGTCGCGGCCGGCGCCGATGAGTCCCAAGCCCAAGCCGAACAAGGCGACGATCAGGAGCATACCGGCCGCCGGGCCCGCTTCGGGCGAGGAATCGTCCCCGGCTCCGACGCCCGCGGAGGTGCCGGCGGACGGGCGCACCATCCGCGGGGCCGCGCCTCCCCCGGAGGCGGCGGAATCGCGCGCGGAGCCTCGAGCCCGCGCCGCGGCCGCGGATCGCGAGAGCATCGATCGAGAGACGGAGCGTTCCCCCGCCGCGGGCGTCGGCGCTGATCCGCACCACGGGCGGCCCGCCGGCTCGCGGTTCGCGATCTGGAAGATCGTCGTAGCGGTGCTGGCCGGAGTGACCCTGCTGGGAGCGGGGGCCGCGGTCTTCTTCGCCACTCGCTCGGCCGGGCCGCCGCCCAGCCCCCTGCCCGACTACGCCGGGATCGGGCCGACGGCTGCCGCGCCACAGGCGAGCGCGGGCAAGAAGAGCGCTGCGGCGGTCGGCGAGCGGGAGACCGCCGACGAGTCTAGTCCCGAACCCTCGTCCGGCGGCGGGAAGCCTCCCGGGCCCGCTCCGCAAGCCGGGAAAAAGGTCGAGGAGCAGAAGCTCGCTTCGACCGCCGCCCCCGAGCCGGGAGAGGCGAGCCGGCGATCGGGCGGGCGATTCGCGCCCGGCGAGCCCGTGCCCTTCCCGGGGCATTTCCGCGGCGGCACGGCGGTGTTCTGGTTCGACGAAGACGACGCCCCGGAGGGCTTCGTCGAGGAGCTGCGAGAAGCGGCCGGCCGGCGGCGGGTGCGGCTGGTCGGACATCCCACCGCCGGCGAGGTGGAAGGCGGCCGGGCGCGGCTCGGGCTCAGCCGCGCCTGGGCAGTCAAGAAGTGGCTGGGGCGCCAGGGTCTGTCGATGGAGCGGATCGACGCGGTCAGGGGCGCGGCGGTAGCGGACGAGCCCGAGTACGACGGCCGGGGCTTCGCGCTCAACCGTTGGGTGGACGTGGTCGTCGAGTAGGAGCTGTGTCGAGCAGGAACTGTTTCAGCCCGCGCCGTTTTCGCGGTACGCTCGCACTCGTGTACAGTTGCTCCGATTCCGGTCACCTCGTCCGTCGCGTTCCGGCCGCGCCGCTGCTCGCGTTGCTGGCCCTCGTCTCGCTGGCGAGGCCGGCCCGCGCCCTGGAGGGCGAGCTGCGCCTCGCCGCCGGGGGGCAGTACTCCCAGCTGCTACGCCGCTCGGCCGGCGATCCGTCGCTGGCGCACGGCGGAGGACCCGGAATCCAGCTCGCCTACGGCCTGAGCGACGCCTGGATGGTCTCCGCCGCAGGGTCGCTCGGCTGGTTCGCGCCCTGGGCGCCCAGGATTCCCACCGAGATGGTCAACGAAGAGGGCGAAACGGTCCCGGTGCTGGCCAAGGGGGATCGACACGACGGGATTCTCGCCGCCGAGATGGTTTTCTCGGTGCTCTACGCCCTGGACGTGATGCGGGTCCTGCCCCGCTTCGGAGCGGGCGTGATCTCGGCGCGCCTCGACGAGCGCCGCGCGGGCGAGCGTTTCGTCGACTGGGAGGTGGGGCTGCGCTTCGAGGTCGGCCTCGACTACGACGCGCTGGAGCACCTCTCGATCGGAGCCGCGGCCTGGTTCGACACCTATTTCACCGCGCGCTCGGCCTACATCGGCAAGAACACCTTCCTGGCGAGAATCACCTTCCGCTGGGACCTGGTGTGAGGAGCGACGCAGGGGCCGATCGAGCTGCCCTGATCAGCCGTTCTCGGAGGGGATGCGGCCCGCGGCGCGGACGAGCAGCTCGGCGCCGACCGCCAGCGCGCGCTCGTCGATGTCGAAGCGCGGGTGGTGGTGGGGAAAGACCTCGTCGGCCTCCGGATCGCCGCAGCCCAGCAGCGCCATCGCCCCGGGAATCTCCTCGAGCACCAGCCCGAAGTCTTCTCCCACCATCACCGGTCTGGGATCGGCCGGAGGGCTCTCTTTGAGGATATCGACGGCGATCTCGCGCAGCTCGGCGGCGACGCCCGCGTCGTTGATCAGCGGCGGGAGGTCCTCCCGGTAGACGATCCGGACCGTTGCGCCGCCGGTCTCGGCCGCCGAGCGCGCGGTCAGCTCCAGCCCCAGCCGCAGCCGCTCGCGGACGTCGGGATCGAAGGCGCGGATCGTTCCGCGCAGCCGCACCTCGGGAGGGATCACGTTGAACGCCTCGCCGCCGTGCACCGCGGTGAAGCTGAGCACCGCCGGGTCGAACGCCGCGGTGCGCCGCGAGATCAGCGCCTGGGAGGAGGTCACGATCTGCGCGGCGATCGCGATCGGATCGACGCCCAGCTCGGGGGTCGCCGCGTGAGTGCCCTCGCCGCGCACGGTCAGCTCGAAGCCGTCGACGCTGGCCATCATCGGTCCGTCGATGATCGCGATCTCGCCGCTGGCCAGCGGGCTCCAGACGTGCAGCGCCAGCGCCCCGTCCGGGACCGGATCGGACAGCGCGCCGGCGCGGATCATCTTGGCCGCCCCGCCGCCGCCCTCCTCCGCCGGCTGGAAGATCAGCTTGACCGCGCCGCGCTCCAGGCCGCGGGAGGCAAGCACGCGGGCCGCGCCGAGCAGGATCGCGACGTGGGCGTCGTGGCCGCAGGCGTGCATCGCGCCGTCGTGCAGCGAGCGGTAGGGGGGATCGGCGGCCTCGACGATCGGCAGCGCGTCCATGTCGGCGCGCAGCAGCAGGACCGGGCCGGGCTCGCGGCCCTCGATCAGCGCGCTCACGCCGGTGCCGGCCAGCGGCGAGGCCGGAATCCCGAGAGACTCGAGGCGCTCCAGGATCACCCGCTGGGTGCGACGCTCCTCGTGGGCCAGCTCGGGGTGGGCGTGCAGGTCGCGCCGGGTGGCGACCATCTCGTCGAACACGCCGGCCACGTCGTCCGATATCTCGACCCCGATCCGCTCGAAAGAACCGCTGCGCTCCATCGCCGCGATTTTATCCCGAACCGGCGGTTTGAGTCCACAGCCATCGCGGCTGGGGGGCCGAGGCCGCTGCCGATTTCCCCGGCGGAACTTGGGTTGGAGGCCGTGACGCCGGCGGTCCAGTGAGGTATGTAGTATAAATTCGGAGGTTGTCGTATGAGCGCTTCGGACGATACTTTCGAGCAAAACGAGGGCGACGCCGCCTTCGAAGAGGTCGTCGATTTGCCGATCGACGGCACGCTCGACCTGCACTCGTTCCACCCGCGCGAGGTGGCCGAGCTGGTCGCGGACTACGTGGACGAGTGCCGCTCGCGGGGCATACTCGAAGTGCGGATCGTGCACGGCAAGGGAACCGGCACCCTGCGGCGGATCGTCCACTCCGCGCTGGAGCGCCACCCGGCGGTGAGCGGCTTCCGCCTGGCCGGTCACGGCCGCGGCTCGTGGGGCGCCACGCTGGCCGAGCTGCGCCCGGCCGGGGAGGGCTCGGCTCGGGAGGAATAAAGCGGGTCGCCGTGCGTTTTGTCCGCCAGAGAGAGATCTGGCGCGCCGGCTCTTTTTCGGAGAGCGGAAGCTGAGCAAAACGGGATGAAGACCTTTTTGAAAGTGCTGCTGGGCGTCGGCATCCTGCTGGCCGGTTTCGGGCTGTTCTACCTGCTGACGACGATGAAGCAGAAGCCGGAGCGCCAGGAGCCGCCCGACGGGAGCGCCCTGGTCGAGGTGACCGGGGTCGCCGCCTCTTCCGGCCCTGTCGCGATCCACGCGATGGGCGTCGTGGTTCCGGCGAGGCAGGTTACGGTCGTGCCCCAGGTCGGCGGGCGCGCGGTCGACGTCTCTTTGGACCTGGTGCCGGGCGGACGGGTGAGCGAGGGCCAGCTGCTGGTCCGGATCGATCCCCGCGACTACGACCTGGCGATCGAGCAACAGCGCTCCGCCGTGACCCGCGCCGAGATGGAGCTGGCCACCGAGCGGGCCCGCAAGGAGGTGGCGGAGCGCGAGTGGAGCCTGATCGCCGACGAGCTGCGCCCCAGCGAGGAGGGGCGCAAGCTGGCCCTGCGGGAGATCCAGCTCGAGACGGCCGAGGCCGCGCTCGACTCGGCCGAGAGCGCGCTGAGCCAGGCGCGGTTGGCGCGTCGCCGTACGGCGGTGCGGGCTCCGTTCGATGCGCTGGTCATCGAGGAGATGGTGGACGAGGGCCAGGTGCTGAGTCCGTCGAGCAAGGTGGCGACGCTGGTCGACAGCACCCGCTTCTGGGTGCGCGCCACCGTGCCGATGGACCGGCTGCCCTGGATCTCGCTGCCCGACGAAGACGGCGAGGGCGGGTCCCCGGCGCTCGTCAGACAGCGCGTCGGCTCCGGAGAGGTGATCGAGCGGAGCGGGCGGGTGGTGCGCCTGCTCGGCGATCTCGACCAGCTGGGAAAGATGGCGCGGCTGCTGATCGAGATCTCGAATCCGCTGGGTCCGGAGGGTGACGGAGAAGCCGGTTTGCCCCTGCTTCTGGGCGCCTATGTCAACGCCGAGATCGAAGGCCCCGAGCTGAACGATGTCGTCTCGGTGCCGCGCACCACCCTGCGCGACGGAGACCGGCTCTGGGTCAAGCGCGACGGAAAGCTGGCGATCGAGGCGGTCGAGGTTGTCTGGACCACCGAGCAGCGCGCCTTCGTGCGCGGCAACGCCTCGATCGGCGAGCAGGTGGTGACCAGCCGCATTCCGGCGCCGGTGGAGGGCATGCCGCTCAAGGTCAACGGCGTCGGAGCGGCGGACGCGGGGCAGGCCGTGGCCGAGCCGACCGCGGGGGTCGAGGGAGGCGGCTCTGCGGGTGGCGGGGGCGCCGGGGCCTCGCGATGAAGCGCGCGGATCTCTACAAGGGACCGATCTCCTGGATGGCCCGCAACCCGGTGGCCTCCAATCTGCTGATGCTGGTGCTGATCGTGGGCGGGCTGATCATGTCGTTCCGCATTCGCCAGGAGGTGTTCCCCAGCGTCGAGCTGGATCAGATTTCGATTACGGTGCCCTATCCCGGAGCCAGCCCGGAGGAGGTGGAGCAGGGCATCCTGCTGGCGATCGAGGAGAAGGTGCGGACGCTGGACGGCGTCAAGGAGGTGACCAGCACCGCCGCCGAGAGCGTGGGCTACGTGAGCGTGGAGCTGGAGGTCGGCACCGATCGCAACAAGGCGCTGTCGGACGTCAAGAACCACGTCGATCGGATCGTGACCTTCCCCGAGGAGGCCGAGGAGCCGATCGTCTCGCTGCCGGAGTACAAGCGCGAGGCGCTCTGGGTCGTGGTTCACGGCGACGTGCCGATGCGGGTGCTTCACGAGCTGGGCGAGCAGGCGCGGGACAAGCTGCTGGAGCATCCCGACATCTCCTACGTCGAGCTTTCGGGGGTCAAGCCGCTGGAGATCTCCGTCGAGATTCCCCAGGAGACGCTGCGCCGCCACGGCCTGACCCTGCCGGGCGTGGCCGACCGCGTGCGCCGCACCGCGCTGGAGCTACCGGCCGGCGGTGTCAAGACCGAGGGCGGCGAGGTGCTGCTGCGCACCGCCGAGCGCCGCGATCTGGGCACGGAGTTCGCCGACATTCCGGTCGCCGTCTCCGCGGACGGAACCACCCTCGAGCTGGGTCGGATCGCCAGCATCGAGGACGGCTACGCCGAGGTCGACATGGCGGCCCACTTCGAGGGTCAGCCGTGCGTGATGGCCAAGGTCTACTCGGTGGGGCAGGAGTCTCCCACCCGGGTGGCCAGGGCCGCCCTCGAGGTGGCCGAAGAGCTGCGCGGGACTCTGCCGCCCGGGATCGGCGTGGACAAGTGGAGGGATTACTCCGAGCTCTACGACCAGCGACTCGACCTGCTGCTGCGCAACGCCGCGATCGGGTTGGCGCTGGTGCTGGTCATCCTGGGGCTGTTCCTCGAGCCGCGGCTGGCGTTCTGGGTCACGATGGGCATCCCGATCTCGTTTCTCGGCTCGTTTTTGGTGCTGCCGGCGATGGACATCTCGCTCAACATGATGTCGCTGTTCGCCTTCATCGTCACGCTGGGCATGGTGGTCGACGACGCGATCGTGGTCGGGGAGAACGCCTTTCGCCATCGCCGCGAGGGAAAGGGCTTCGTCGAGTCGGCGGTGATCGGCGCCCGCGAGATGGCGATGCCGGTCACCTTCTCGATCGCCACCACGGTCTGCGCGTTCTCGCCGCTGCTGTTCATCCCAGGTCCGCGCGGCAAGTGGATGTTCGCCATCCCCGTGGTCGCGATCTCGGTGCTGGTGCTCTCGCTGGTGGAGTCGTTCTTGGTGCTGCCCGGACACGTGGCGCACGTCGGCCGGCCGGGATCGTTGATGAGCCGGGTCGTCCGCTACCAGAGCCGTTTTTCGCGCGGAGTCGAGAGCTTCATCGCGCGCGTCTACGCCCCGTTGGTCCGTTTCGCGCTGCGCAACCGCGGCCTGACGCTGGCGGTGGGAGTGGCGCTCTTCCTCGGCGCGCTGGGCCTGATGAAGGGCGGCCAGGTGGAGATGATCGATTTTCCCCGCGAGGAGTCGGACTGGGTCTTCGCCGACGCCGGCTTGCAGTACGGGGTCGCACCCGAGGAGACCGAGGAGGTGATGCAGCGGATGGTCCGCGCCGCCAGGGAGGCGATCGCCGAAAACGGCGGCGAGCGGATCAACGAGGGGATCTTCTCCGTAATGGGCCTGGCTCGCACCACCCGCGGCTGGTCCGAGGGCAGCCACCTGACACAGGTGGGCGTCTTCCTGGTGCCCACCGACGAGCGGGATATCTCGTCCAGCGAGTTCGCTCGCATCTGGCGCGATAAGCTTGGTGAGATTCCCGGCCTGGAGTTCATCAAGTTCGATTCCAGCACCGGCCACGGCGAGACGCCCCCGATCGACGTGATGGTCAGCCACCGCGACCCGGAGGTGATCGAAAAGGCGGCCCGCGATCTGAGCGCCGAGCTGGAGACGTTCGCCGGGGTCGAGGACGTGGACGACGGGATCGAGCTGGGCAAGCCGCAGCTCGACTTCGAGCTGTCCGAGGCCGGGAAGCGGGCCGGGCTGACCTCCCGGGACATCGCGGCGCAGGTCCGCTCGGCGTTCTACGGCGCCGAGACGCTGCGCCAGCAGCGCGGGCGCAACGAGCTGAAGGTGATGGTGCGCCTGCCCCGCGAGGAGCGCGAGTCGCTGGAGAACGTCGAGGAACTGATGCTGCGCACGCCGCGCGGCGGGGAGATGCCGCTGCGGAGCGCGGCCGAGGTGGAGCGCGGCCGGGCCTACACCGAGATCAACCGGGTGGACGGCAAGCGCATCCTGCGCGTGCAGGCGGGCGTGGTCGAGGGTGAGGCCAACGCGCAGGACATCATGCAGGAGCTGTTCGGCACCACCCTGCCCGAGCTACGGCGCAGGCACCAGGGGCTGAGCTGGGAGCGCGCCGGGCGCCAGAAGTCGATGCAGGAGTTCGTCGATTATCTAATCGTCGGCTTCGGTTTCGCCCTGCTGGGGATCTACGGTCTGATCGCCGTGCCGCTGAGGAGCTTCGTGCAGCCGCTGATGGTGGTGATGATCGCGATTCCGTTCGGCTTCGTCGGCGCGGTGCTGGGCCACTGGATCCTGGATCTCAAGTGGAGCCTGATCAGCTGGACCGGCCTGGTGGCGGTCTCCGGGGTGGTGGTCAACGATTCGCTGGTCTACGCCGCATCGGCCAACCGCTTCCGCGAGTCGGGGCTGAGGCGCTTCAAGGCGGCCGAGATGGCCGGACGCCAGCGCTTCAGGCCGATCCTGCTGACCTCGCTGACCACCTTCGGCGGGCTGGCTCCGATGATCTTCGAGACCTCTACTCAGGCCAGGGTCCTGGTGCCGATGGCGGTCAGCCTAGGATTCGGAGTGCTGTTCGCCACCTTCGTGATCCTGCTGCTCGTTCCTTGCCTCTACGCGATGGCGGAGCGGCCCCGCGAATGGTGGAGGCGCCGCAGGGCCGAGCGGATGGGAGACGAGCCGGGAGGTGAGGCATGAGCGTGCGCTCGACCGCGATGCTCCTGGCCGCGGCGCTGGCGGTGACGGCGGCGGCCGGCCGCTCGGGAGCGCAGGAGGATCCCGCCGGCCGCCGGGACGCCGGCGAAGACGCGGGCCCGGTCGCCGACGCCGGCGCCCCGCCGCCACGCGAGGCCCCGCTTCCCGAGGGTCTGCCCGAGATTCCGCCCGGGCGGGAGCTGGCGTTGCAAGAGGCGATCGAGCTGGCGGTCGAACGCAACCTATCGCTGGCCGAGTCGCGGCTGGAGGTGGAAAAGGCCCAGGCCGACCTCCACGCCTCCTGGGCGGCGCTGTTCCCGGTCGCCAAGGGATCGATGACCTTGACGCACAAGGATCACGAGGACACCGCCAACCTGGGGGGCAACCGGATGGTGATCGGTCGCCAGGACTCGCTCAACGGCGTGGTCGACGTCGCGGTTCCGTTGATGAACCCGGGAGCCTGGCTCGGAGTGCGCGCCGGCGAGGCGGGCGCCGAGCTGGCCGAGCTGCGCTCGGCCGACGCCCGCCAGGCGCTGCTGCTGACGGTGGCCCAGGCCTACTACCAGGTGCTGACCGCCCGCGCCGTGATCGAGGTGCACGAGAGCCAGCTGCGCTCCGCGTCGCGCCACCTGGAGATCGCTCGCACGCGGCTGGTCTCGGGCATCGGCAGGCGCGTCGACATCAACCGGGCGCGGGCCGACGCGCTGCGCTCCGAGGAGTCGCTGATCGCGGCGCACACCTCGCTGGTCGACTCTCGCGACGCGCTGGGTGTGCTGACCGGGATCGGCGGTCTGCCCACCGCGGCGGACGCGCCCGAGCTGGAAGCCCCCGAAGCCGGCGAGCGGGAACTGATCGACGCGGCCGAGCGCAACAGGTCCGACCTGGAGGCCGAGCGGGCGGCGCTGGATCTCGCCGAGGCGCGGCTCGACGCCAGCTGGATGCAGCTGCTTCCCAGCCTCGACGCCTCCTGGCAGCTGACCCACCGCTTCACCTCGGCCAACGCCTTCTCCTCTTCCGATCGCACCCGCTGGAACGTTTACCTGGTGCTCAGCGTCCCGATCTACAGCCAGACGCGCTACGCCGATCTCGACCGCTCGCGCGCCGAGGTGCGCCGCGCCGAGATCGCGTCCGAGAACGCCAGGCGCAACGCGGCTTTGGAGGTGCGCCGCGCCCGCCGGGGCTACCTGACCGCCGTGAAGAAGACCGCCGTGGCGGCCGAGCAGGCCGAGATCGCCAGAGAGACTCTGCAGCTGACCGAGGCGGAGTGGATCGCCGGCACCGGCTCGTCGCTGGCGGTCACCGACGCCGCGCGCGCGCTGAGAGAGGCCGAGACCAACCTCGCCACCAGGCGCTTCGAGGCCCAGCTGGCGCTGCTCGAGCTGCTGCGCGCCGCCGGCCGCGACATGCGGAACCTGGGTGGCTAGTGCCACGTCAGCCCTCCAAGGTTGGGTAGAGCCGCCGCAGCTTTGAAACCCATGAAGGGGGTATCCACTTCGCTCTAGTTGATACAAGATGTAGTGGTGAGCACCGATCGCCCCCACCCCGTGGGCGGCGTGGACTACCCGCGCACGCTCCAGGAATTCGACCAGTGGTTTCCCACGGACGCCGAGTGCGCCGCCTACCTCGAACGGCTTCGCTGGCCCACGGGCTTTGTCTGTCCAGGGTGCGGCGGGGGTCGAGCGTGGCTTACGAAGAGGAAGCAGATGTACTGCGCCTCCTGTCATCGCCAGACGTCGGTCACGGCGGGGACGATTTTCGAGGGCACGCGGAAGCCGCTTCGCACCTGGTTCCAGGCGATGTGGTACGTGACCAGGTGCGTCGCTGCAGGGGGCGGGCTGGTCGCCGCGACAAAAGCGCTGGCCGACC
>CAZHCG010000051.1:0-28628 GCA_964530995.1 uncultured Myxococcales bacterium | reverse complement strand
CGGACACGGACACCGACACCGACACGGACACGGACACCGACACGGACACGGACACGGACACGGACACTGACACGGACACGGACACCGACACGGACACTGACACGGACACGGACACCGACACGGACACTGACACTGACACGGACACTGACACGGACACGGACACTGACACGGACACTGACACGGACACTGACACGGACACGGACACGGACACGGACACGGATACCGACACGGACACAGGTCCTTTCGTCGGCTGCGACGAGCCGTACGAGACCGCCTGCGTCGAGGGCCAGTGGTGGATCTGCGACGACCTGGGGATACCGATCCCGGCCGAGGCGGTGGTGCCCTGGACGTGCGATGTCGGCTGCGCGGCCAGCTCGGTCGAGAGCGAGCCGGGCTGCATGTGCTACGGCGACGACGACTGCCCGCCCGGCTTCCAGTACTGCTACTTCGCAGACGAGGCGCAGGAGACCGGCGTGTGCCGCGGCTTCCTATCGTTCCACACGGTCGATATCGGCGGAGCCGAGGCGAGCGCATACGATCCGAGCGACTCGAGCGACGTGCCGGTCGATCCGGCCGACATCTACGTAGAGCCGGGCAAGCCCGGCGAGATCGATCTGAGCGCGCAGCTCGTTTTCGACGATATTGATATGACGAACGGCGGAGATCCTCCGCCGGCGAGCAACCCGAAGCCGTGGTCGGACGGCCCAGGCGGCGACAATCCGGTCGACAACCTGGACATCGACGCGCTGCACATCGGGCAGGCGGTCGAGATGGCCGGCGACCAGTCGGCGAGCCGCTTCGGCATATACTTCTCGCTCGACGACGACGGCCCGGATCCCTGGCAGCACGACGACGACGACATCCCGCGCCTGGCCGCGCCGGATCACCCGCTGTGGTGGTGGAGCGACGAGCCGGCCTATCTGGACGGCGAGATCAGCTTCTCGGCGACCGCGCCAGATCAAACCGATTTCAAGGTGCTGCCGGTCAAGCTCGAGAACCAGCTGGGCTTCTACCCAGAGCCGCGCGACTCGACGGCCGACGACGACGACGTGGACGGCGCGCAGCTGTTCTTCGAGGACCCTGAGCTGACGGTGTTCAGCTTCGCCTTCAGCGTGGACCACGAGGCCCACTACACGATGCCGACGATGATGCCTCCGGTCCAGCCGATGGATCCGGGAGACGTCTACGCCTATCAACCGATTACGCCGCAGCCGATCTCCGAGCGGTGCGACGACGCCAACCTGGTCTCGGACGGCGATCCGGCCTGGGAGATCGACGCGATCGCGTTCGTCGACTTTCCCGAGGACCCGGAAAGCACGCCGCTGCCGGGCGCGACCGGAAGCGGCCTGCTGATCTCGTTCGGCCAGGACGACCCCTCCACGCCGGAGGACGAGTCGGGCGGCTTCGATCCGGCCGACATCTACTGGGTGACTTTCGATCTGTACTGCAGCGGAGTGGGAACGCCGGAAGAAGAAGCGGTGGTCAAGGTGATCGAGGACGTCTGCGACGGGATGACCCTGGCGCCCTGCCTGGGGCTGCCCGCCGCCTGCGACGCCGACGGCGGGGACGCCGTCTGCGACGTCGACTCGATCTCGCTGGTGCCGCGCTTCGTGCCCTGAGGCCCCGGCCCAGTCAGTACTCGCAGCCTAGCATCCACAGCGGAAGCGCGTCTCGCGTGGGAAGATCGAGGTCGTCCCGTACCAGCACAGCGGCGCCCTTGCGGCGCTTGGACCTGCCGCCGACCTCGAGCTTGCGGCCGTCTACCAGGAAATCGCACTCCTGCTCGGAGCGGGCCGCCGCTACCCGATGACCCGAATCCAGAAGAGCGCCCGCCGCGAATGCCTCTCTGCGCGTGCCCGGGTTTTCGCCGTAGAATCCGTACACCGAGGGCTCGTAGAGGAACACCTTGGCGCCGGCGGACTGCATCTTCGTGTCATTGTCCTTGCGGATGGTGCGGATCAGGTGAGCCCGTTCCATCGCGTCGAGCAACTGGTACAGCTTCTCCTTGCCCACGGCCCAGCGGGTGCACAGCGTGTTTACTTGGAGCCTCGGAACGCTGGAGGTTGCGAGGAAGCCGACCACGGCCTGCATCAGGCGCAGGTGGTTCTCGGTCAGCTGCGGTACCAGAAATGGGATGTCGGCCTCCATGGTCTTGGCCAGCGTGTTCATCACGCGCTCCAGGTAGGTGTCCGGAGACTCGAGGAAGAAGGGACGGAATCCTCCAGCCATGTACTCGCGGAAAAAGCGCAGAACGTTGACCTCCTCGACGAGCCGGCGGACCGAAACGGGATCGTAGTGGAACGGATCGATTACAGGGATGTCCCGGTCCAGGCGGAGAACCAGGTACTCTCGAAAGGAGAGCAGGGGCATTTGCCGGATCGGGAAACGACGGGACAGGTCGGCCAGGCCTTTGCGCAGGACGACGGTGCTGGAGTCACTGGCGACGAGCGTCTTGTTGGGGAAGGAGTCGTAGGCGGCCTTGAGGTGCCGGGACCAGTCGGCTGCGTAGTGGATTTCGTCCACGAGCGCGCCCTCGTATCCCCGCATGAAGATCCCCTCCAGCAATTCGTAGAGCGGGACGGAGGCCAGGATCGGGTTGTCGGCGGAGAGATAGAGAAGATGGCGGTTTTCCGCCTGTGTGAGCAGCCAGGTAGTCTTTCCCGTCCCCCGCGGGCCGATCAACAGAGCAGCCCTCGTGGGGACCGAAATGTGGGAAAATCTGTCGCGCAGCCTTTTCGGACGGTGCGCCAGCAGCCGCTCCTGTATCTCCTCGGCCTTGCTTGTTATATCGTCGATTCGAGGCATTTGGGTTCTCCCAGAGAACCGTTATCGTGCTATTTGGTCTTATCACACAACTGTTTTTCGTCCAACAAGTTCTGCCACATTACTTTTGGGGGAAATCAAGGGGAAAGACAAGATTCTCTACTCGATGTTGAACTCGGCGATCGTGGTGTCGATGCGGAAGGTCGACTGCGTGGTGTGGCGCTCGGCGAAGAAGAAATCCAGGTCGTAGGTGACGCCCTGCTCGATCCCCAGCTCGTCGGCCAGCTCGTCGAAGTCGGCCTCGGAGCTCAGCGGGCCGTGCACGCCGCCGATGTCGATCACCAGAAGGTCGTTGACGAAGACGAACAGGTCGTCGTCTCCGGTGAAGCCGAACACCTCTCCGCCCTGGTAGGTGAAGCTGGTGTTGATCTCGTAGGTGAAGTGGTAGTTGTGCTCCCGGCCCTGGTTGCCCTGCAGCTGGTCGTCGATCGGAAAGAACTCCTGGTTGTCGTACGTCCAGATGTCGTCCTCCAGGTTCTCCAGCTCGATCGTCAGCGGCGCCGACTCGTTGACCCCGGGCACGTCGCGGAACCACTGGTCGAAAGCCTCCGAGCCGTGCGTGGTGGTCGTGCCGTCGCCGCCGGCGTAGACCGGCTTGCCGTCCTCGCCGAGCTGCTCCTCGACGATGCCCTGCTCCGCTCCGAGCTCGGCCTCGAAGTCGGAGTGCGTGTCCAGAAAGTCGCGCACAGTGCCGGTCAGCTGGTTCGGCGCCGAGGTGTCGGAGTCCGAGTCCGAATCGGAGTCGGAGTCCGAGTCCCCGTCGGAATCGGAGTCCGAGTCCCCGTCGGAGTCCGAGTCCGAGCCGCCGTCTCCGCCGTCGACGTCGACCGACGGGGCGTCTCCGCCCGAGCAGGAGATCGACAGCGCGGTCGCGGCCGGGGCGACGATCGCAACGAGGAGCAGTTGTCGCAGCATGTCCAGGCTCATCGGCCTGCCTCCTTTCGAGCGCTCGATTTTTTTAAGCGCTCGATTCCGATTGTACCGCAAACAGGGATTCCGGATCGAGCGAGATAACGAGCTCTCCGGAAGGGGGCGAAGCCGACCGTGGCTCTCGCTCGAGTGAGAGAGCCAATCGCGCTTCTACGAGGCACCAGCTCGAAAAAGCTTCCACCATCGGTCTTGACAGGCAAGGCGCGGTGGTGCCTATTTTCTTTTTCATGGCTGTCTCGATCGCACCTTCGGTTCTGTCCGCCGATTTCGGCCGGCTCGCCGACGAGATCCGCGCGGTGGAGAGCGCCGGGGCGGACTGGATTCACCTCGACGTGATGGACGGCTGCTTCGTGCCGAACATCAGCTTCGGACCCGCGGCGGTGGCCGCGGCGAGGCGGGCCACCGAGCTGCCGCTCGACGTGCACCTCATGATCGTGGAGCCGGACCGCCAGCTGGAGGCGTTCGCCCGGGCCGGAGCCGACGTGCTCGTGGTCCACGCCGAGGCCTGTCTGCACCTGCACCGCACCCTGCAGCGCATTCGCGAGCTGGGTCCCCGCCCGGGGGTGGCGTTCAACCCGGCCACGCCGCTGAGCTCGCTGCCCCACGTGCTCGACTCGCTGGAGCTGGTGCTTGTCATGTCTGTCGAGCCCGGCTTCGGCGGCCAGAAGTTCATCCCCGGCGCGCTGGACAAGATTCGCGAGGCGCGCGCTCTGATCGAGCGCGGCGGGCGCGCCGTCGATCTAGAGGTCGACGGCGGGGTCGATCCCGAGACCGCGCCGGCGGTGCGCGCAGCCGGCGCGAACGTGCTCGTCGCCGGCAGCGCGGTCTTCGGCTCCGACGACTACACCTCGGCGATCGGCGCCCTGCGGGGTCCGGGGTAAAAAAAGCCCCGGACCGGTGAGGCGATACCGGGCCGGGGCGGCAGGCGGGTCCCGGGAGGGAGACCCGTCAGCTCTAGATGTCGAAGTCGAGCTCTTCCACCTCCTCGTCGGTCTCCGGCTCGACATCGATGTAGAGATCGGAGGCCAGCTCTTCCAGGCTGAGCTGGAACGTTCCACAGCGCCGGCGTTGCTCTTTTTCGAACTCCTGCCAGCTGCGGTAGGTGTTGTTGTCGGCTTTCATCTCGACCTCCTTCCCGGCGCTTTCCCTTGCTGCGCCACTTGTGCGGCAATTGCTTACCATTGACCACAATGTAGGATAGAGTGCGCGACGAGTCAAAAAAAAGCACCAGGGAATTCGAAGACCGCGGCGCTCGTTGGAAAGACAGGGGTTTCAGTGATCGGAGAAGCAGGTTCAATATCCATTGAAACCAAGAAAATCCGCGCTGGACGAGCGGCCCCTCTTGTTCGTATACTCGTGTTGGGGCGGGTCTGCAGACAGGAGCTCTCGTCCCGGGAGAATTGATGATGATGAAACCCGCGCGCGAGGTCGGAATCGTTGGCTACGGCGGCTACGTGCCGCGCTACCGGATCGACGCGGCCGAGATCGACAGGGTCTGGAAGGAGTCCGGTCGCCGCTCCGGGCGAGTGCGCAAGGCCGTGCCGGGCCCGGACGAGGACACAACGACCATCGCGATCCAGGCGGCGCGCAACGCGGTGGGCATGGCCGGGATCGATTCCGCCCAGCTGGGGGCGATCTGGTTCGGCACCGAGTCCAAGCCGTACGCGGTCAAGCCGACCTCCACGATCGTCGCGGACGCAATCGACGCGCTGCCCCACGCCAACGCAGCGGACTGGGAGTTCGCCTGCAAGCCGGGCACCGAGGCGATGCAGGCCGCGATCGGGATGGTGGGCGGTCAGATGGCGCCCTACGCGCTGTGCGGCGGAGCCGACACCGCCCAGGCGCGCCCCGGAGACGTGCTGGAGTATCACACCGGAGCCGGGGGCGCGGCCTACGTGCTGGGTCCGGCGGAAGAGAGCCTCGCGGTGCTGGAGGGATCGTTCTCCTACGTGACCAACACGCCCGACTTCTTTCGCCGCGAGGGTCAACCCTACCCTTCGCACGGACAGCGCTTCACCGGCGCGCCGGCGTACTTCCACCACATCCGCGCCGCGGTGACCCGCCTGCTCGACGAGATCGGGCTGACCGCCGAGGATTTCGACCGCGCGGTGTTCCACCAGCCCAACCGGCAGTTCCCCTTGCGGATCGCCGCAGACCTCGGATTCGGCCGAGAGAAGGTGGAGCCCTACGTGCTGGCCGACACGGTGGGTAACACGTATTCGGGCGCTGCCCTGCTGGGCTTTGCGCTGGCCCTGGACGAGGCGCGCGCCGGAGAGCGGATTCTGCTGGCCTCCTACGGCTCCGGAGCGGGCTCGGACGCTTTTTCCTTCCGCGTGACGCAGCGGATCGAGCGGCTGCGGTCGGGCGGTATTCCGATCCGCCGCTACCTGGAGCGGCAACGCGAGATCGACTACGCCCTCTACGCCAGGTACCGGGGCAAGCTGAAGCTGGGGTGAGCGAAAGCGCGATGAGCAGCGACCGCCAGTCGATCGAGATCGCCGGAGTCGGGAGGACGCCCGCGGCGGAGCAGTGGACGCTGGGCCTGGTCGATCTGGCGGTGCAGGCCGGCGGCGCAGCGCTGGACGAGGCCGGCGGGTCGCCGCCGACCGCGGTGGTGCTGGGCAACGCGCTGGGCGGGGCGCTCGGAGATCAGAGCAACGCGGCCGCCTACGTGGCGGATCGGCTCGGGCTGGGAGAGGTGGAGTCGCACTCGGTCGGCGCGGACGAGGCCTCGGGCGGAGCGGCGCTGCGACTCGGCTGCGCGCTTATCGAGGCGGGCATGCACGACAGCGCGCTGGTGATCGGCGCGGAGAAGACCAGCGACGCGCTGCCCGACGAGCTGGAGGCCGTGCGCGCCGCGGGTCTGGACGCGATGCGGGAAGCCGGCTTCGGCTTCGGACCGGCGGTCGCGGCCGGCCTCGGCATGCGGCGCTACCTGCGGGAGCACCGGCTCGAGCGCGGTCTCTTCTATCATCTGGCAGAGACCGCCCACCTCCACGCCGCGTCCAACCCGCAGGCTTTCTTTCCCTGGGAACTTTCGCGCAGGCAGTACGACAAGGCGCCGATGGTCGCCGAGCCGATGACGGTCTGCGACACGGCGCCGACCTGCGACGGGGCAGCCGCGCTGCTGCTGCGGCGCCGCGCGTCCGGCTCGGCGGCACCCTGCGTGCTGGGCGCGTCCTCGGTCTCGACGGCGACCGGGATCGCCGGTCCGATTCGCGACCTGGCTTTGCCGGCGGCCGGCAGCTCGGCCAGGCGCGCGCTCGAGAGCGCCGGGCTCCGGATCGAGGAGATCGATCTCTTCGACCTTCACGACTCCAACTCCTTTCTGGCGGCGCTCTCGCTGGAGGCGGTCGGTCTCGCCGGGCGCGGCGGGGCCTTGCAGCTGGCCCGCGACGGAGAGCTCCGGATCGGACGACGGTACCCGAGCTGGACCTTCGGCGGGCTCAAGGCGCGGGGCAACGCGCCGGGCGCGGCGGGCGTCTACCAGGCGGTGGAGGCGGTCTTGCAGCTGCGCGGCGAGGCGGGCGACAATCAGGTCAAGGGGGCGTCCCGCGCGCTGGTGCAGTGCCTGGGCAGCTTCGGCGCCGCCGCGGTGACCCACGTGCTGGCAAGGGAGGCGGGCTGATGCAGATCGCGCGCTGCTGGAGACAACAGGCGACCAATCTGCGGCTGGTGGGCAGCCGCTGCGCGCGCTGCGGGGAGCTGCTCTTCCCCGAGCGGGTGCGCTGCTCGAGCTGCGGCTCGACCGAGCTGGAGCGGCAGCGCTTCTGCGGCCGCGGAAGGGTCTGCTCCTCCACCACCGTGCACGAGGCTCCGGGCGGCTTCGCCGAGCAGGTGCCCTACCTGGCGGCGCTGGTGCGCCTGGAGGAAGGTCCGCTGGTGGCGGCGATGATCACCGACGCCGACGCGGACGAGGTGCGCGAGGGGATGCCGGTCGAGATGGTGACCCGCCGCATTCGCGCCGAGGGCGAGACCGGCCCGATAGTGTACGCCTACAAGTTCGCTCCACCGATGAGCGCGGATCGTGACTGAGCCGCCGGCGAGAAGGGCCTCGGCCCGGGCGCTGGCCAACGTGGCGCTGGTCAAGTACTTCGGCAAGCGCGATCAGCGGCTCAATCTCCCGGCCGCCGGAAGCCTCTCGATCGCCCTCGAGCCGTTGGAGACGATCACCACCGTCGAGCTCGACCCGGCGCTGGAGGCGGACGAGGTGCGCGTCGCGACCGAGCCGGCCGACGCCGCGTTCGCCGGCCGGGTCTCGCGCTTCCTCGACCTGGTCCGGGAGCTGGCCGGGATTCGGGACGCGGCGCGGGTGGAGACGCGCAACTCGTTTCCCACCGCCGCCGGCCTGGCTTCGTCCGCCTCTGGTTTCGCCGCGCTGGCCGCGGCCGCCGGCTCGGCGGCCGGTCTGGGGCTCGATCCGCTCGCTCTCTCGGCGCTGGCGCGGCGCGGCTCGGGATCGGCGGCGCGCTCGGTGCCCGGTGGGATCGCGGTCTGGAAGGCCGGACGCGAGGCCGACGGATCGGACTCGGTTGCACGCCGGATCGCCGGGCCCTACGACTGGGATCTGCGCATCGCGGTCGGGGTCTGCTCGCGATCGCCCAAGCCGATCGGCTCGAGCGAGGCGATGGAGCTGACGAGGCGCACCTCGCCCTACTACGCGGCCTGGATCGAGAGCGCGAGGCGCGATCTGGACGAGGCGATCGCGGCGGTGGAGAGCCGCGACCTGGAGCAGCTGGGGGATATCACCGAGCGCAGCGCGCTGGCGATGCACGCCGTCGCGCTGGCGGCGCGTCCCGGGATCGCCATGTTGGGGGCGTCGGCGCTCGAGGCGCTGCGCGCGGTGCGCGAGCTGAGGCGCTCGGGGGTCGCGGTCTGGTTCACCTGCGACGCCGGCCCTCAGCCCAAGGTGCTCTGCTCGGCCGAGTCCGAGGATCTCGCCGTCGAGCTCCTCGCCGCGATTCACGGCGTCGACGAGGTGATCCGCTGCCGGCCGGGAGGCGGGGTCGAGCTGCTGGAGGACGACGGCCGCGGAGAGTGAGCCGGCTCCGAGGTGGGGGTGGGGGCTACTCGCCCAGCTCGAAGGGGTACTTCTCGATCACCTGCTGTGTCGAGCCCTTGAACCTGGGGAACTTCGCCCGGGAAACGACCTCCTGCACGCAGGCGGCCTCGGGACAGTCCGCGCCGTCGCCGACCGGGAAGGTGCTCTTCACCGTGCCGTCCTTGCTGACGATGATCTTCAAGATCAGCTCGCGCGGCACGCCCTGGCCGCACTCGGCGATCTCGGGGCGCAGCGCGGTCAGGCAGGCCATGATCGGCTTGCGGCTCAACCGATCGGGAGGTTGCACCTCGGATTTGGCGATCGAGTGCTCGCAGTACTTGCGCGCCTGCTCGGCCTTTTCGTCCTTGGGGGTCGCGCTCTCGGGAGAGTCGCCGGCGGCCACGCTTCCGCGATCGGTCGCCGCGGCGCTGCCGCCGCAGGATCCGAGCGGCGTCAGCGCCAGGACGAGCAGAGCCCCCGCGCAGGCGGTCCGCAAAGAGAAGATAGTCATGGTCTCCTCCTCTGGTGAGATACCCGACCAATGGTGGTCGAAAGCAGAACAGAACACTATCTCCGCGAGGAGCGGCTGTCCAGGCGGATTGTTTTCGCTTCGATTGACACCACCGGACAAGTGGTGAAACCTGACACCGATCGCAAGGAGGTTTTGATGGCCAGAAGAGTAGCGGTCGACGCGCGGGGGCTTTCCTGCCCGCAGCCGGTGATCGCGGCGCGCAAGAAGATCTCCGAGCCCGGAGTGACCTCGGCGGCGGTGCTGGTCGACAACGACGCGTCGGCAGAGAACGTCTCGCGGATGGCGCGCCGGATGGGCTGCGAGGTGCGCCTCGAGGATGCCGGGGACGGCTGCTCGAGGGTGCTGCTCGATCGCGAAAAGGACGCGCGGCCCGAGGACGTGGAGCCGCCGAGCGACGAGGAGAGCGAGCAGCAGGCCTGCCGGCTGCCTTCGCGGGTGGCGGTGGTGGTCGCCTCGGACACGCTGGGTCGGGGCAGCGAGGAGCTGGGCCGCCTGCTGAACGTGGCGTTCGTCAAGACTCTGCGCGAGGTGGCGCCGCGCCCCGAGACCCTGGTCTTCATGAACGGCGGCGTGCGGCTCGTCAGCGAGGGCGGCGAGCTCGTCGAGGCGGTCGGCGAGATCGAGCGCCTTGGAGTGCGGGTGCTCGTCTGCGGCACCTGCCTCGACTTTTTCGGGCTCACGGAGAAGGTCGAGGTCGGGACGATTTCCAACATGTTCGAGATCGCCTCGACCTTGATGGAGGCCGATCGCGTGGTGCGACCCTGATCCGGCGCGGGCGGCGGCACGGAGGAAGATGAGCGACGTGGAAACCAAGCTGACCAGCACGGTGGCGGGCTCCGGGTGAGCCTCCAAGCTGGGGCCGGGGGACCTGGCCCGAGCGCTGTGCGGTCTCGAGATCGAGCGCCACCCGGACCTGATCGTCGGTCTGGCCAGCGCGGACGACGCCGGAGTGATCCGGCTGACGGACGAGCTCGCGCTGGTGCAGACGCTCGATTTCTTCACCCCGATCGTCGACGACCCGTTCGACTTCGGCCGCATCGCTGCGGCCAACGCGCTGTCGGACGTCTGGGCGATGGGCGGCGATCCGCTCTGCGCGATGAACATCGTCGCCTTCCCGGCCGAAGAGATGGAGATCGAGGTGCTGCAGGAGGTGCTGCGCGGCGGGCTGGCCACGCTCTCCCGGGCCGGGACCGCGCTGGTCGGGGGTCACAGCGTGAGCGACGCCGAGCTGAAGTACGGCCTCTCGGTGAGCGGGACCGTGCATCCCGAGCGGGTGCTGGCCAACCGCGGAGCGCGGCCCGGGGATCGCCTGGCGCTGACCAAGCCGCTCGGCACCGGGATCGTGAACACCGCGATCAAGGCCGAGCTGGCCTCGCCGCGAGCGATCGAATCGGTGGTGCGCACGATGAGCGCGCTCAACCGCGAGGCGTCGGAGGTGGCGCGGCGGCACCGGGTGCACGCCTGCACCGACGTGACCGGCTTCGGCCTGGTCGGCCACGTCTGCGAGATGATCCAGGGAAGCGGCGTCGGCGTCCGCGTGCGCGCCGAGTCGCTGCCGCGCCTGCCCGAGGTGCGAGAGCACGCCGAGATGGGGCTGCTGCCCGCCGGGCTGCACCGCAACCGCGAGCACTGGCGGCGCGTCTTCGGTGCGGCAAAGGGCGTGGAACAGCACGAGATCGACATGGTCTGGGATCCGCAGACCTCGGGCGGACTGCTCCTGGCCGCGGCTCCGGGCGAGATCGCGGCGATCGTGGAGGAGCTGCGCGCCGCCGCGGTGGAGGCGGTCGAGATCGGGGAGGTGGTCTCCGATCCGGGCGAACGTTTCGAGCTGTTGTAGAAGAAGGGAACTGGTCGATGAACGAGAAGACGAGCAACGGAAAAGTCGAGGTCTCGCCGGAGCGTCTCGAGTGGGCGGTCTCTCCGCTGATGGAGCAGGTGGTGCTGGTCACCACGGTCGACGCGGAAGGCGAGCCGCACGTGGCCGCCAAGTCCCGCGTCTCGGTGGTCACCTACGGGCCGCCGACCGCGGTCTTTTTCGCCTGCAACAGCTCCTACGCCACGGCCCAGAACGTGCGCGCCACCGGGCAGTTCGCGATCAACGTGCCGGGCAGCGACCTGGTCGCCACCTCCTGGGTGATCGGGCTCGATCCCTCGGGCCGCGGAGTGGAGCGCTTCGACAACCGGGGTCTGACGCGGATTCCCGGCGCCGCGCTCGACCCGCCCCTGATCGCCGAGTGCCGGGCGCACATCGAATGCCGGCTGCTGGAGACCCGCGAGTTCGGCGACGACCTGGCGGTCTTCGGACAGGTCGAGGCCGTCTCGCTGGACGCGCACCTGGCCGGCGACGACAAGGGGCGCGCCTACAGGGAGCTGTCCCCGTTTTTCTTCCTGGACATGGAGTGGACCGCTCCGCTGGGCGCGGCCAGGTCGGTGGAGAGGCCGGTTCCCGGGCCGCGGCACGATCTCACGATTCTGGTCGCGGACGACGTGCGTTCCGCGATGGCGTTCTACAGCCGCGCCTTCGAGTGGCCGATCTCGGTCGAGTCCAGGGAGTACGTCCAGTTCGATCTGCCCGGAGGCCGCGGGTTGGCGATCTGCTCCAGCGACGCGTTCGAGCTGCACACGGGCGGCCGCCTGCGGACCAGGACCGACGACGCGCTCAGCGGAGCGCAGCTCTACCTGAGAACCTACGACCCGAGGCGCGCGGCGCAGCGCCTGCTCGAGGCCGGAGCTCGACCGCTCGGCGAGCTGGAGCCGCGCGCCTGGGGCGACGAGTGCGCCTACTTCGCCGATCCAGAGGGCAACGTGATCGCCCTGGCCCGCCGCACACGCTAGCTAGTGGCGCGGCCGCGACCTATCAATTTGGGGATCGCGGCGTTATACTTCGAAATCATGGAAGTCCAGTGCGAGAAGTGCGGGACCGAGTACAGCCTCGACGAGACCCTGGTCGGACCGTCGGGGACGGCGGTGCGCTGCACCAGCTGCGGCAACGTCTTCAAGGTGTTTCCGCCCGCGGGCGGAGCTTCCGCGGGCGAGCCCTGGATGCTGAGGCAGGTCAGCGGCGCGACCTTCCCCTTCGATCGGCTGGCGGTGCTCCAGGACTGGATCTCCGAGGGCAAGGTCTCGGAAAGCGACCTGCTGGCCAGATCTGGAGGGGACTGGAAGCGGCTGGGCGACATCGCGGAGATGAAGCCGTTTTTCGAGGCGGCCCGCAATAAACGAGCCGGCTCTCCGGCGAGCCAGCCGGTGGCGGCCGGATATCCCGCCCCCGCTTCCGAAGGTCGAGCCGAGACGATGCGCGTCTCGGCCTCTCCCGGGACCGGGCCGGCCGCCGCCAAGCCCGGTTCCGGCCAGGGGCAGGTCACGTCGTCGTTCGAGCGGCCGGCGCCGGCAGGCTCCGGGGCGCCGATCGCCAGGCCGGCCGTGGCGAACGTGGCCGGCGGCGCGCCCACGGTGCGGGCTCGGGTCGCCACGGGCGAGGCGGTTGCCGGACGGCGCGACACCCGTCCCCCGCCGGCCGGCCCGGCGAAGCCGCAGCAGCCGCAGGGCGTCGATCCCAACCAGCAGACGCTGCTGCAGCAGGGCGCGCCGCAGCAGCCGCAGCAGCCGCAGGGCGTCGATCCCAACCAGCAGACGCTGCTGCAGCAGGGCGCGCCGCAGCAGCCGCCCCAGGGGTTGCAGCAAGCTGGGGCGCAGCCGCAGCCGCAACAGCAGGCGCCGCAACAGCAGGCGCCGCAGCAGCTTGAGCCGGTGGTCCCGGCGCAGGCACAGCACACTCGCGAGCCGGATCTGTCCCAGGTCCCGGGCTCCAGCGACGCAGCCTGGGAGCGCGGCCGCCGCGAGTTTCGCGAGGAGGGGCCGGCCTGGGCCGAAGGTCGGGCCGAGACCAAGCCCAACGATTTCGACGAGGAAGAGGACCTGGAAGCGCCGAGACGCAGGCCCGGTCGTTGGATAGCGCTGCTGGTGGTGCTCGCGCTGGTCGGCGCGGGGGCCTACCTGTTCGTGTTTCAAAAGGAGCTGGTCCGCGACGCGCTGGACGGAGTGCTCAGCTCGCGCGACGATGGTCGTCACGAGACATTCTTCCTCAAGGGCAAGGAGAGCTTCCTGCTCGACACGGACGCCTCGTTCAGACAGGCGGACCGGGAGTTCCAGAAAGTGATGGCGCTGCGCGAGGACCACGCTCCGACGCTGGCCTCCCTGGCCCAGATGTACGCGGTCTGGTCGCAGTACCTGCGCGACGAGAGGCTGGACGCGCGAGCGGACGCCGAGGCCGCGGCGCCGGACGGCGGACCGCTCGATCTGCGCGACGCAGAGCGCTTCGAGCAGGAGGCTACCGAGAAGCTCGAGGAGGCCGAGCGCTGGGTCGAGCAGGCCCGCTCGGCGGATCAGGATCTGCCGGCCACCGAGCTGGCGCTGGCCGACGTGGCGCGGCTGCGCGGAGATCTCGAGGCCGCGGAAGAGCACCTGGACGCCGCGCGCGAAGGCGCCGACCCGGCCGCGCTCGGCTACGTGGAGACGATGGTGGCGATGGAGCGCGGGCGCTCGCCGGAGCGGATCGCGGAGCGGCTCGAGGCCGCGGTCGACAGCGAGCCGTTGCTGCGCGCCCTGTACCGCCGTGCTCGCGCGCTGGCCGCCGCCGATCGCGACGAGGAAGCGCTCGCGGCCCTCGACGAGATGCTGGGTCTCAACCCGGATCACGAGCGGGCGAGAGCGCTGAAGGATCGAATCGAGCAGGGGCGCCGCGTGGCTCTCGTGGCCCGGGAGGAGCCGCGAGAGGTGGCCGCCGCCGAGGCGAAGCAGGATGCCGGTCTCGCCGACGCCGGCGGGGAGACCGGAGAGCTGGCCGCGACCGAGGAGGAGGAGCCCGACGGGGAGGAGGGAGCCGGCGGGGAGAGCGGAGCCGAGCGCGCACCGGCCGCGGGCGGCGGAGCCGCGCTGGGCGGCGGCGTCGAGGCGCTTCTCTCCCGCGCGGCCAAGCTGCAGGAGAGCGGCTCGACCTCGCAGGCGTCCAAGCTGTTCCAGAAGGTCCTGGAGCGGGAGCCGGGCAACGTCGACGCGATCTCCGGGCTGGCCTACTGCCATCTCGACCGCGGCAACGTGGGCGCGGCGATCGCCAACTTCCGCCGCGCGGTCCAGGCGGTGGGCAGCTACGGGCCGGCGATCATCGGCCTGGCCGAGGCCTACAAGCTCCAGGGGCAGAAGGCGCAGGCCCTCGAGTGGTTCGAGAAGTATCTCTCCGTTCACCCCGGCGGGCGCTACGCCCACATGGCCGAGCGCAACTCCGAGCAGCTCCGGGCGGCCCTCGGCAAGAGCGACGGGGACCGGGAGGAGGCGAATCGAGATCCCACCGAGCAGCCGTCGGACGAGGGGGAGGCCTCCGCCGCCGGCGGAGACGCTCCCGGCCGGAGCGAGCCGGAGTCGCCGGGCGCCGGGAGCGAGCCCGAACCGACCGGCGGGGAGACCGAGGGCGACAACGCTCCGACAGCAGAGGAATAGGATGCGAGCTGGATTGCGTTGTGCTGTTCGGCGGACCGTGCCCGCCGTCCTGGCCGGAATCGTCGCGGCGCTCGCGGCGGCCGGGTGCGACTGCGATCTGGGCCTGGGAGGCCCGAGCGAGCCGCGCGGTCCCCGCGGTCCGGTCGCGGTCGTCTTCGAGCTCGACGGAGAGCTGCCGCAGTTTCCCGGACCCTCCGGAATGCTGGGCGGCACCTCGCTCAGTCAGCAGGAGCTGATCCGGCGGCTCGACAGCGCCGCGGCCGACCTGCAGGTCCAGCAGGTGATCGTGCACCTGGCCTCGCCGCGTCTCGGTTGGGCGCGCGCCCGGGAGATCGGAGACGCGATTACCCGCGTGGCCGAGTCGGGCAAGCCGGTCACCTGTCACCTGGAGGCCGCGGACAACCTCACCTACTGGATGGCGGCCCGCTCCTGCCCGAGCATCGAGCTGGCGCCGGCCGGCGGCATCGAGCTGGTCGGCCTCTCCCTGGAGGCGATCTTCGTCCGCGAGCTGCTGGAAAAGCTCGGGATCGACGCCGAGGTGCTGCGCGTGGGGCGCTACAAGGACGCGGCCGAGTCGCTGACCCGGGACGCGATGTCGGCGGCCTCTCGCGAGGCTCATGCGTCCCTGCTCGATCGTCTCCAGGAGCTGCTGGTGGAAGGCATCGCCTCCGGACGCGATCTCTCCGACGAGCGGGTCGCGGAGCTGATCGACGGCGGTCCGTACGCCGCCGCCCGCGCGGTGGAGGTCGGCCTGGTCGACCGCAGCGAGACGTTCGGCTCCCTGCTCGGGCGGATGCGCTACAGCCACGCGGGCGGAGTCGTCGACGACTACGGCGAGCAGCCTCCCGAGCCGCTCTCCCTCGGCGAGCTTCTACAGATGCTCGGCGGCGGCCGGCCCGAGGAGAGGCGTCCCTCCGGGCCGCGGATCGCGCTGGTGCCGGTGGTGGGACCGATCCTGGGCGGCGGGGCCGGCGACGAGCTGCTGGCCGGGATGGCGGTCGTTCGCGACGTGGAGCTGGTCGACGCGCTGTCCGAGGCTGCGCGCGACGATTCGATCCGCGCCGCGGTGCTGCGCGTCGACAGCCCGGGCGGCAGCGCGCTGGCCTCGGACAACATCTGGCAGGCGGTGCGCGATCTTAACGAGGTCAAGCCCGTGGTGGTCTCGCTGGGAGACGTGGCCGCCTCGGGCGGGTACTACGTGGCCTCGGCCGGGCGCGAGATCTACGCCGCCGAGGGCACGCTGACCGGCTCGATCGGAGTGATCGGGGGCAAGCTCGTCGTCTCGGACGCGATGAAGGAGATCGGCGTGACCACCGAGACGCTGACGCGCGGCGACCGGGCGGCGCTGGCCAGCCCCTTTCGGGCTTTCACCGCAGGGGAGCGGGCCGCGCTCGAGGAGCTGATCCGCAGCTCCTACGACCTGTTCGTCGATCGCGTCGCCGCCGGTCGCGGGCTCTCCCGGGACGAGGTGCTGGCCGCGGCCGAGGGCCGCGTCTGGACCGGAGCGCAGGCGCTCGATCAGAATCTGGTCACGTCCGTGGGCACGCTGCACGACGCTCTGGAGCGCGCCCGGGAGCTGGGCGAGCTTCCGGGCGGAGCCGTGGAGATCCACCCTCCTCCGCGGTCGCTGATGGAGATGCTGAGCGAGACGCTGGGCAGCGGGGGCTCGGCCGCGCTGGTCGCGGCGCGGCGCCTGCCGTCCGGACGGCAGGCGCTGGCGTTGGCCTCCCTGCTCGGCGAGCACCGCCTGCTCGCCTTCTCGCCGCTGGTCTTCCGGGTGCGGTGAGCGGCGTGCTGTCGCCCTTCAGCGTCGGCGGTACGGGTCTGCACAGCGGGGCGTTCTGCTCGGTGCGCGTCGCACCGGCGCTCCGCGGTTCCGGAGTCGCGTTCGTCACCGACCAGGGAGAGGTGCCGGCGGTGCCCGGGTCGCTCGCCGAGGACGCCCGGCGCGCCACCGACCTGGCTCTCGGCGGGGCGCGGGTGCGCACGGTCGAGCACCTGCTGGCCGCGCTGGTCTGGTTCGGAGAGCTCGACGTCCGCGTCGAGGTGCGCGGTCCCGAGATTCCGGCGCTGGACGGCTCCGCCGCCGCGTGGGTCAGCGCTCTTCGCGCGGCAGGGGCCGAACAGGAACCGCGCCTGATCGACCTGGACGGTCCGATCTCGCTGGACGGCCCCGGCGGCGCCCGCGCCGAGATGACGCCGCTGGAGGACGGCGAGACGCCGCTGATCAGCGTCGAGATGTCGTTCGATCACCCCGCGATCGGCTCGCAGTCGGTCCGGCTGGACCTGGTCGACGGCGACTTCGCCGGCGAGATCGCGCCGGCGCGCACCTTCGCCACGGTCGAGGACGCCGAGCGCCTGCAGGCGGAAGGCCTGGCGCGCGGCGGCGGGCTGGACAACGCGCTGGTGTTCGGCCCCGACGGACCGCTGAACCCCACCGGAGCGCGTTTTGCCAACGAGCCGGCGCGCCACAAGCTGCTGGACGCGATCGGAGATCTGGCCGTGCTGGGCGGTTTGCCGCGGGCGCGGATCGCGCTGCGGCGACCCGGTCACGAGCTGTTGCACGAGCTGGTCCGCCGCGCCGAGCCTCTCCTGTCGAATCAGTAGCGGTAGTGCTGGGGCTTGTAGGGGCCCTCGACCGGATAGCCGATGTACTCGGCCTGCTCGGGGGTCATCCGCGTCAGCTTGACGCCCAGCTTCTCGATGTGCAGCCGCGCGACTTCCTCGTCGAGCTCCTTGGGCAGCATCTGCACGCCCAGCTCCGGCTCGTCCCTCGACATCGCGATCTGGGCCATGCACTGGTTGGTGAAAGAGCTCGACATCACGAAGCTGGGATGGCCCATGGCGCAGCCCAGGTTGACCAGGCGGCCCTCGGCCAGCACGAAGATCTCGTGCCCGTCGGGGAAGACCCACTTGGCCACCTGCGGCTTGATCTCGACCTTCTCGACACCCTGCGTCTTCTCCAGCCCGGCCATGTCGATCTCGTTGTCGAAGTGACCGATGTTGCAGACGATCGCCTGGTCCTTCATCCCGGACATGTGCTCGGCGGTGATCACGTTGAGGTTGCCGGTCGCGGTCACGAAGATGTCCGCGGTCTCGAGGGCGTCCTCCACGGTCGTCACCTCGAAGCCCTCCATCGCGGCCTGCAGGGCGCAGATCGGGTCGACCTCGCTGACCAGCACGCGCGCGCCGAAGCCGCGCATCGACTGGGCGCAGCCCTTGCCCACGTCTCCGTAGCCGCAGACCAGCACCACCTTGCCGGCGACCATCACGTCGGTGGCGCGCTTGATCCCGTCGGCCAGCGACTCGCGGCAGCCGTAGAGGTTGTCGAACTTGGACTTGGTCACCGAGTCGTTGACGTTGTAGGCGGGAAACAGCAGCGTGCCCTGCTCCATCCGCTGGTAGAGGCGGTGGACGCCGGTCGTGGTCTCCTCCGAGGCGCCGACGATCTCCGGGACGATCCGGTGCCAGCGCCCGGGATCCTCGGCGTGGATGCGGTGCAGCTGCTCGTCCAGCGCGCGGGCGTCGCCGGCCTCGGCGGTGATCGGCGGCAGCTCGCCGTGCTGCTCGAAGTGGGTTTCGATCTCGTAGCCGCGGTGGACCATCAGGGTCGCGTCGCCGCCGTCGTCCACGATCAGGTGCGGGCCCTTGCCGCCGGCGTGAGCCAGCGCCTGGGAGGTGCACCACCAGTACTCCTCCAGCGTCTCGCCCTTCCAGGCGAAGACCGGCACGCCGTCGGCCGCGATCGCCGCCGCGGCGTGGTCCTGGGTGGAGAAGATGTTGCAGCTCGCCCAGCGCACCTCGGCGCCGAGCTCGACCAGCGTCTCGATCAGCACCGCGGTCTGTACGGTCATGTGCAGCGATCCGGTCACGCGGCGGCCGGCCAGCGGCTTGTCCGGCCCGTACTTCTCGCGCACGGCCATCAGGCCGGGCATCTCCCTTTCGGCGATCTCCATCTCGCGGCGCCCGAAGTCGGCCGCGGACAGGTCCGCCACCTTGAAGTCGCTGAAGGTCTGGCGCGCGGGGCTCTCTGCGTTCATTTGGATCCTCCCTTTCACCGCGACGGCGCGCAGTCCCATCGCCGCGCCGCCACCGTCACACCATTGGCCCTCCGGCGCCCGACGTCAAGCCCGGATCGCCCAGAGCGCCGCCGCCGGGTGGTCGCGCGGGATCGCCCGGTTATCTGCTTGTCCGCACAGCGACGACCTCGATTTGGTGTAAGGGATAGTGGCGCGGGTTGCAGGTGTGCAGCTCGGCGCCGCGCTCGGTGGCCGCGGCGCCGATCAGCGCGTCGGGGAGGTGAAGCGTGATACCGCGGGATCGCATTTCGCGCATCGCGGCCGCTGCCCGATCCGCTACGGCGGCGCAAACGGGTACGGTCTCGAGGCTGTCGAGGAGTCGCAACGTGGCTCGTTCCTCTCCCGGGCGCATCCCGGCGAGCACCTCGGCCCTGGCTATCACCGGAACCAGCATCGAGCAGCGGGTCGACAGAGACTCGACGTGTGCGACCACCGCCTCGTTGCCGCGCAGGTGCCAGATCAGGACGTCCGAATCGAGCACGCAGCACCGGCTCATTGTTCGTTTCCCTCTTCCTCGCGCGGTTCGTTCCGCGACGACCAGCGCTCTCGTCCGGCTCGGATCTCGTCGGTGGGATCACCGCGCCCTTCCGGGGACCATGCCCCCGCGCTCTCGCGCACCGCTTCGATCTGAGCTAGACGCGCCAGGCGCTCGCGGATCGCGGCCACCACGAAGGCGCTCCGCTGTCGCATCGGCACGCAGCGGCGCAGCTCGTCGAGCAGCTCGTCCGGCAGTGAGAGGTTCATGTGTCCCATTGTGTTTTCTCCCCAACCCTGCGCAGACAACGGTCATACAGCACGGTCATTATATATGGTCACAAGCTGGGAGGCCAGTCCGTCGGGGTCGAGCTTCGCACCGCGGTTGGGAATGGCCACCTGCGTCCGAATGTTGCATAATAAAAGGTGAGAGAAGGAGGATCGATGAAGACGGTTTCTCTTGTTCTGGACCAACCCGATCCCAGTATCTACAGCCAGGTCGCCGGGGTGCTCGAGAAGGGCGGTCTCGTCTGCTTCCCGGCCAACTCCGGCTACAAGCTGGTCGCCGACCTGTCCTCGCCGGCCGCGATCACTGCGATGCTGCAGGCCAAGCGCCGCGTCAAGAACGCGCCCGCGCTGGTCTTCGTGCCGGACGAGAGCTGGGTGGGGCACGTCGCGGAGACGATCAGCGCCGAGGCGCGCGAGCTGATGCGGCTCTTCTGGCCCGGACCGGTCACCCTGCTGTTCCGGGCCAACGAGAGCCTGCACCCCAAGGTGCGCAAGCCGCTGACCAAGGCCAAGGGCTGGCTCGGGGTTCGCGTTCCGGACGACGAGGTCTCGCTGGCCGTGGTGCGGGCCTTCGGCAGGCCGTTGCTGGTCTCCTCGGCGAACCTGTCCAAGAAGGGCGGAGCCCACTCGGTGGCGCAGGTGAAGAAGAACTTCGGCCGCACGACCAATCTGCTGATCGACGCCGGCGACGTCGACGCGGGGCCGAATTCCACCCTGGTGGACGTGACCCGCGAGGCGCCCTCGGTGGTCAGGGCCGGCGCGGTTTCCGAGGAGCGGATCATCGCGGCGCTGACCGGTTGAGGATCGCGGCGCGCATCTGAGGTATACTGGCTCCACCTCGAGATTCCATCATCGGGAGGTGGGCATGGTCAGGTACGTATTGAATGCGGCTCTCGCCGCGGCGCTGGCGGCGTCCTTGCCGGTCGCCTGCGACGGAGGGGGCGGGGGCGGGTCGGGCGACGCGGACAGCGACAGCGACAGCGGCGACGCCGGGCCCCCGCCCGATCCGGGCGCCGAGTTTGACCGCTTCTGCGGCGACGAGCCGTGGGACGCGGATCTGCAGCCGGCCGAGGTGCATCCCGCGGGCGGAGAGTACGTCGGCTACTACAACACCTTCCCGGCCGAGACGATGGAGACGATGAAGGTGATCCCGCCCCACCCCTTCCAGCTGACAGCGATCCGCGTCGACTTCGGCGGCGGCTCGGGCACGGCGCGGATCAGGCTGATGCGCAGCTTCGGCCGCTCCTACCCGGACGTGGACGCCGAGGACGGCGACCTGATCGCGCCGGTGGAGCTGACGGTGGAGTCGGCCTCGCCGGGCGAGTGGCGCGAGATCGACGTCTCGAGCCAGGGGGTCTACCTGCTGCCCACCGAGCACTACGTGATCGTCTACGAGCACGTCGACGGCTCCGAACCCTTCTTGGCGATCGAGGAGGTGGCCGAGGGCGACTTCTCGCGCGGCCTGATCCTGGTTCCCGGCGAGGCGGTTCCCTACGGGGTGGAGGGCAACTTCCGCATGCAGCTGAAGGGCAACAGCTTCTGCCGCTGGGAGCAGGACGAGCGCTGGTTCGCAGAGGACGAGAGCCAGCCGTTCGTCGACGACGGCTCCCAGCGCGCCGCGGTGACCGATCTCGACGGCGACGGCCACGACGACCTGGTGCTCAACGCGGGCGGCCCGCTGGCCTACCTGGGCGACGGCGCCGGCGGGTTCGCGGCGCCCGGCTTCGACCCGTTCCAGGACGCGCCCGAGGCCACGATGCTGGTCTTCGGCGACCTGGACAACGACGGGGATCGGGACGCCTTCGCCGCGACCTACGTGGCGGCGGACGACGACGGCGACGGGGTGACGATCGCCGAGGGGGACTGCAACGACGCCGACGAGAACGTCCATCCCGGCGCCGACGAGGTCGCCGGCAACGGGTACGACGACGACTGCGACCTGGTCGCGGACGACGGAAGCGACGAGTCGGACGGCGACTCCGACGGCTTCTCGATCGCGGACGGCGACTGCGACGACACCAGGGACGACGTCCACCCCGGCGCCCCGGAGCTGCTCGACCACCGCGACAACGACTGCGACGGCGAGGTGGACGAGGAGTTCTTCAACACCGTGCTGCTCAACGACGGCAGCGGCCTGCTGGAGGCGATCGAGACGAGCGGCGTCGAGCTGCTCGATCCCTCGGCGGCGGCCGCGCTGGGCGACGGCGACGGCGACGGCGTGCTCGACCTCTACTGGGGCAACTGGCTGGTCCACTACCCCGACCCGCCGGCGGTCGGCGACGTCTACTGCCGCGGCCTGGGGGATGGCACCTTCGAGGAGCGGACCTCCGAGGCGGGGGTGACCTCCTACCTGGGCCCCAAGCCGTGCTACGGCGTGCTGTGGGCCGACTACGACAACGACGGCTGGCTCGACATCTGGGCGGGCAACTACGGCTACGAGCCCAACTTCCTGTTCCAGAACCAGGGCGACGGCACGTTCGTCGAGGCCGGGGAGTACCTCGGGGTGGACATGGACGGGGTGGGCGGCCAGGGCGGCAACACCTTCGGCGGCGACTTCGGCGACATCGACAACGACGGCGATCTGGATCTCTACTCGGCCAACATCGCCCATCCCCGCTACCAGCCGGGGAGCGATCCCTCGACGATGCTCGTCAACCAGGGCGGCAGCAGCTTCGTGTTCGTCGAGATGCGCGAGGAGCTGGGGCTGCATTACGACGAGGGAGACGTCAACGCCGCCTTCGCCGATTTCGACAACGACATGGATCTCGACCTGGCGGTGGCCTCGCTCTACAGGGGTCACTTCTCGCGGCTGTACCGCAACGACGGCGAGGAGGGGTTCACCGACGTCAGCTACGAGGCCGGGGTGGCGGTCAACGACTCGGTCAGCGTGGTCTGGAGCGACGTTGACGAGGACGGCGACCTCGACCTGATCACGGCAGATCGCACCGGCCCGCCCTGCGTGCACCTGTTCGTCAACCGAATCGGCCAGCAGAGCGGCTGGGTGCAGCTCGTGCTGGAGGGCGTGACCGCCAACCGCGACGCGATCGGCGCGCGGGTCGAGCTCGAGGCCGGAGGCGTGACCCAGATCCGCGAGGTGAGGGGCGGCGGCGGCCACTCCAACACCCAGCAGACGCGCGTGGTCCACTTCGGGCTGGGCGGAGAGACCGCGATAGACTCGCTGTCGGTGCGCTGGCCCGGGGGGGAGAGCGAGACGATCGAGGGCGTGGAGCCGGGCGGACGCTACCGCGTGGTGGAAGGCAGCGGCGCCGGCGAGCTGGTGGAGTAGGCGCCCGCCGCGGCGGAGC
This sequence comes from uncultured Myxococcales bacterium, assembly GCA_964530995.1. Classification (GTDB taxonomy): domain Bacteria; phylum Myxococcota_A; class Polyangia; order JAAYKL01; family JAAYKL01; genus CAZHCG01. The sequence goes on along the minus strand of CAZHCG010000051.1, from coordinate 5,660 downwards.
TTGACACTGCCGGCCCGGCCCGGATAATCTTTCGCCGAATGTCATCCAGCCGATAGGGGGCGATTGCGAAATGGTGGAAAAGAGCGACGGGAGGGCGCCGGTCCCGAGGGCCTGGGCGCCGGTAGTGCTGTGCTGCTGTCTGGCCGTGGCCTGCCGCCAGAGCGGCGGGGGCGGGGGCGCGGACGCGGACGCGGGCGACGCCGGCCCGGGCGACGGCGGCGACACCGAGACCGGGAGCGACACGGACAGCGGGAGCGACACCTCGTGCCTGGCCGGGGAGTGCTGCGCGGACGAGGACTGCCCGGGCGAGGGGATGATCTGCAACGAGCTGTGGGGTGTCTGCGCGGTGGCCGACTGCGAGGGTCACGGCGACTTCACGCCCTGCGAGAAGGACACGGCGGGCTACATCCACCCGGACCGGGGCTACGACATCTGCATCGGCGGGGTCTGCCGCTCGCCGGGTTGCGGCGAGGTGGAGTGCAACCCGCCCGGCCCGCACTTTCCGCTGCCGGACAGCGGGCAGCTCAGCTGCTGGAGCGACTGGCTCGAGGCGGAGTGCCCGCAGCCGGGCGAGGCGTTCTACGGCCAGGACGCGCAGTTCGGCTGGGACACGCTCCACGACTGGTCCGAGCGCTACCAGCGCGTTTCGCCGGTGCCGGGCGAGCCGGTGGTGGAGGACGCCGTCACCGGCCTGGTCTGGACGGGCTGCCGCGCCGGTCTGGGCGGAGACGACTGCGGCGTGGATCTGGGCATGGAGTACCAGGGGAGGCTGAGCTGGGAGGACGCGCTGGACCACTGCGAGGCGCTGTGCTGGGCGGGCAGTTGCGACTGGCGCCTGCCGGACCGCTACGAGCTGACGACGCTGCTCGACGCGGACAAGGGCCGGGTGCTCGACGAGGAGGCCTTTCCGCCGTGGGGGGAGTACGCCGTCGAGTGCTACTGGAGCCTGTCGCGGTCGGGCGAGGACGACGTTCCCTTCGAGGTCTATCATCTCGACGTTTCGTATGGATCGATAATTACCTCCGATTACCTCAAGCCCTACGGCGTCCTGTGCGTCAGGGGCAGGCCGGCCGTCTTCGAGGGCGAGCGGTTCGAGCGCGACACCTCGGTGGAGCACCAGGCGGTGGTTCACGACAGGCTGACCGGTCTGTACTGAGAGGGCTGCCCCAAGGGCGTGACCGGCGACCAGTGCGAGAGCGGCGAGCCCGAGTCGGTGATCTGGGAGGACGCGCTGGCCCACTGCGAGCTGCTCTCGGAGCTGTCGTGGGGCGGCAGGGACGACTGGAGGCTGCCCAACCTGGTGGAGCTGTCGAGCCTGACGCGAGACCGCCAGGCGGGCGAGTCGCTGCTGGACACCGAGGCGTTCCCGTTCGCCGCGGGAGACGAGGAGTACAGAGCCTGGACCTCGACCAGCTGGTTGGATTACGGAGACCCGGGAAGCGACAGCGCGCTAGAGGCGTACATTGTGCGTTTTTGGAGTCATTACCTGGGGATCGAGTCCAAGAGTGACATCGACGGCCAGACCAAGACATTGGCGCTGTGCACGGCCGGGGGGCAGTGAAGGATGGGACGAGATGACGAGCCGAAGAGGTGAACAGATGAGAGCTGCGATGGCCGGGATCGCGACGACGGCCGCGCTGGCCGCGGCGCTGGGCGCGTGGGGATGCGGAAACAGCGGGAGCTCCGAGGGAGACGGCGGAGCCGGCGGGGACACGGACGTGGACACGGACGTGGAGTGCGCCTGGAGGGTGATGATAGGCCCGGATGAGGAGCCCCACGAGGGTAGATTCTGGGGGATGACCGTGTGCGGTCCGGACGAGGCATACATCGTGGCAGGCTATCCCACCGAAGACGACAAGTCGAGCGAGATCCTGGAACTGCAGGACGGACAATGGTCGAAGCTACCCGAGCAGCCCGAGGGTTTCGGCTCGAATCGCTACTTTTCCGAGATGTTTTGCGTGGAGCCAGGTTTTGTCATCGGAGTGGGGGGCGAAGAATCGAATACTGGGGCCGTGGCGATATACGAAAACGAAACATGGACGTGGCAGGATCTTCCCGAGGTGCCCCCGTTGACAGAAGTGTATGCCGACTCGCCTAAAAATATATATACGACCGGAGACGAGGGAACGGTGGTCCACTACGACGGCGAATCTTGGATTTCCGAACAGCTCCCAGAGGTGCACGAGGATTTGGAATTGAGAGCGGTATGGTGCAGCGGAAACGAGGCCTTTGTTGGTGGAGATTTCAATATCTACACTTGTTATGTATGTCACAAGTCAGGAGGAGTCTGGCAGCGCCTGGAAATGAGCGATCTTTGGACTCGGCCCTTGTCTTTTTGGGGTACGGGTTTGAGTGATTTGTATCTTGGATTCATAGCAGACGGCCCTGATCAAACGATGCTTTTAAAATGGGAAGAAGGGGAGTGGGTTCCTTTCGAGGAATACTGGTACGATGAACAAATCGATCACGGTTTTTCAATGATTGCTGATATGTGGGGATTGTCAATAGATGATTTGTATGCTGTAGAGTACTACTATCGAAATCTTTGGCATAAAGAGGGGGATTCCTGGCAACTAGTCCTGTCACCAGATGTTCAGCTCGACGGCATTTACCCTAGAATAGATGAGGTAATGGGAAGCTCGGGCGAGAACGTCTTCGCCACGGGCAACGGGATCTACCGCTACTCCTGCGAGTAGGGCGGCGAACGATCGGCGATTCATTCAATGACTCCGACAACTTGGCTGGATCACGAAATTTTCCCTTGACAAGGACCGACTGCTTTCAATAGGATAGTTTCGTTCGGGAAAGCTATACGAGCCTGGAGGGGAGCCGAGGCAAAAATCCGATGCGCAGCTTCGGGGGCCGATCTGCGACCTTGCTTCCGCGGCACGCTTCCGAGAGCATCCGGCGACCGGGCGATGAGGATCGCGCGGATGACGAGCCGAAGAGGTGAAGAGATGAGAGCTATGATACCTCAACGTTGCGAAAAACATCTAGATGAAACGCGACGAGGTGCGTAAGCAGTGGACGAGCGGGGCGTTTTGAGGACGGAAGCGAAGACCGTTCTCGGCGTTCTGCGACGCTCCGGTTCGTTGATTCCCAAAAACGTGAGCGCGGCCACGGATGTCGTGCATCGGCGCGAGCGACAGCGTTTTCAGCCGATGGCTTTTTGCAACGTTGGGGTAGTCATAGTTGTGGTTTCGATGGTGGCGTTGGGTGGGCGGTCTGCCGAGGCCCGGATTCTCGATGCGGACTTTACGCTTCAGTGGTCGGGGGGTTGTTTGACTGCATCGACGACGAGCCTCGCCAACTATCTGGATTACGAGTTCGCCAATCCGGTATCTGGTCTTCCGGCTGAGTTTACAGATCAGCCCTGCAATATTGACTCAGACTGCGGTGACTATGGAGTGTGCGAGTCAGTCTGGCTGTTTCACCGTCATCCCAGTGCCTTTCGGAACGTCTGCTCGACAAGGATGTGCAGCTTCGCCAGCCAGTTGTTCGGAGTGGATTGCTGCGAACCAGACAATTTCGACACATGCCGGGTCGATTACTTTGTCGAGGACGTTTCCATGGACGAGGCGATCGTTGAAGAGCTCGGGTCGCTATTTGGGCCGCTCAGCTTCGTCACTAGCGGATCTTTCAGCGCAGCTGCGACGGTCGAATCCGTGGTCGCCTCGATCGATGAACACCGGCCCGTCGTCGCGACAATGTCGACTCCTGGTCTCGGGCTGCACGCTGTTCTGATAATCGGGTATTTCTACGAGGGTAGTACGCTTCATCTTGCCTGGCATGACCCCTATGGATGTTCTGCTTACGAAGGGTTCTGTCACGCTCCTTTCAACTCGGAGACCACATCATTCCTTTCGGCTTTCTGGTTTTCGTGCAACACGTTGCTTCCATCACCAGCTGCCTACGATAGGGACGGCGACTTGATCTCGGATGCCTGTGACGAATGCCCCGATCTCTCGGGTTGGGCCAACGCCACCGATCAGGACGAAGACGGGTATTCGGGATCACTGGACAACTGCCCGTGCGAATTCAATCCCGACCAGGACGATTGCGACGGCGACGGCTGGGGCGACGCCTGCGATCCCACGCCGTGCATCCGCTTCCACGGGGCCGGCGTCGGCTCCGCGGCATCCAAGGGCAGCAATGCGATGCTCTGGACCGAGACGCCGAGCCTGATCCCTGTGCACTACCGCACGATCGGCGAGGGAACGCACGATGTACAGGTGCGGTGGTGTGACTGCATGAACCCACTGGCAGTGGGTGACTACTCCTGGAGTGAATGCACCCAGTACAACTGCACCCAAGCCGACCCAGCAGACGATTACGAGGTTCACTTCCTGCACGAACGCTGGCACATCGCCTCGACGAACAGCACGCCGCAACTATCGGAGTTGGAGCCCGTTTCTGTGCCGGATGCAGACCACAAGCTGCGTGTTGACTGCCCTTGGTACAGCAATGACTGGTCGGACGTGCAACCTGACGAGCAGACAGGGCTCGAAGCATATCACTGCACTCCAAGGAAGACCGACTACGATTGCCTCTTCAACGAGCACACGACCTACTGGGACTGGCAGAATGAGCTCTGGTGGCGCGACGTCCAGGCGGGCGACGGATTACCGTTCAAGGAGGCGCCGGGCAGGGGGTTCGTGTGGATCCGTGCGGAAAGTGATGCTGTAGGGTACCCAAATTCTCTCCGCGCGACCGTGAACTTCTACGATACGTTCGAGCTACCGATCCCGCACGGGGTACCCAACCCGATCCTGAAGTTCAGCTGGCCCACCCCCCTGGATGATATCCCGTTCGAGGAGCTGGTGACCCCGGTCGACGAGATTGCCGGCGGGTTGGGCGAACCCGTCGATGGAGACCTGCTGGGAGGCAGCGCCATCGTGCTGTACTCGCTGAGCGACGCCGCTGGGGAAGTCATCGGAAAATACGCGTACCCGGGCGACGGCTTCGGTGCCGACGCGGCGATCGCCGGGATCATGGTTGTCTTCGCGGACCCGCACGGGCTCGGGCCGTCGGCAATCGGCTACTCCGTTGCCGCCGGTCCCGCGGGCGCGCCCACCACCACGGGCTTCGCCGCGGCTCGGGTCCCCGGGAGCCTGGCCCGGTTCGACGGTTCCTACCCGACTTCCTCGGGGATCGCCCTGTTCGGCGGCGAGTTCTCCGATGGTTCCAAGGACGGCAGGTTATGGCTCGGGAGCTACGCCGGCGTGGACGGAGAGGGGACTCCTTACATCGCGTGGACCGATGTCACGCCTCCTGCCGGTAACTCCCCGCCGCCCAGGAGCGGAGCCGGGATGGTGTTCGACGGGCAGACAGAACGGTTGCTGCTGCTCGGCGGCGAGGGAGCCGCGGGTGAGGCGCTCGGCGACATGTGGGCCTTCGACCTCGCGACGAGCCAATGGCAGCAGCTGACGCCGCTAGCCGGGCTGCCTGCGCTGTCCGGATTCTCGCTCGCAGCTTGCGGCGGGGACGCCTACCTTCTCGGAGGACTCCGTGGCGACGGTTTGATGAGCACGATCGTCTACCGACTGGGCGAGCGCGCGGTCGAGATTGTAGGAGATCTCGAGGCCGGGCCGGGCGGTCGAGAGCGGTTGTTGCGTAGCAAGGCCAACGGCATGAGGGTGGCGTTCCCGTCGCAGATATCC
>CAZHCG010000050.1:0-28786 GCA_964530995.1 uncultured Myxococcales bacterium | reverse complement strand
GGACGCAACGCCTCGATTTGGTTGGCAAATCCGTTTCTAGCTGCCGCAACGTGACAGCACAAAGTGTGCCAAGGCCGCACTTCTTGCCACCTCGACCCACCCGCAAGCGCCACGTCAACCCTCCGATGAGGGCCGGCCTGACCCCGCCCGGGAAGGGACTACCAGGTCTGTTGAAGCTCGGTGAACGCCATCTTGAAGTTGGCGTAGTATCCGACCGTGGCGAAGAGGTGGTTGTCGACAATCGAGACCCGGTCGCCGCTGTATTGTTGGGGATTCTGGTAGGGAAGCATCACCTGGGTCCACTCGCCTTCGCGGTAGCGATGGATCCGCACGTCGTCCTCGGGGCAGAGGCCGTCGCCGCAATCGAGGCCTCCGATCAGGTAGTAGGCGCCGTCCGAGGGATCCCGAGCCGCGTCGGTCCAGCAGATCCGTTCGTCATCCGGCGGCAGGTACGACGGTATCACGCCGCTGGGACATTCGAGCACCGTGCTCCACTCCTCTCCATCGTAGCGGACCAGCCGGTCCTGGCGGGGCGCGAGCACGAGGATCTCTCCCCCGGCGCTGCCGTGGATGCAATTGGCTCCGCCGATGTAAGCTCCGTAAACGATGTCATCGTACGGGTACCCCAGGTCCACAGCCTCTCCGTCGACCCACTCCACCACCCGCGCGGAGCCGTGCCGCTCTGCCTCGACGAAGACGTCTCCGTTGCCGGGACAGATCTCCGTGATGACAGGCATCTGCTCGTAGCTCGGCGCCAGCGTCGGATCATCGACCCAGTCGACGCTGTCGCTCACACCGCGCCAGACGCGACGAGCGCCGGGAGCGTTCGGGTCGTCCCAGACGCAGAAGGGATCGCCGCCGGAGGTTTCGCCCCAGACGCAATACCCCCCGTCAGCGAACTCGTCGACCAGCGCCCACTCGCCGCCCGGGCCCCCCACCCGCTCGTAAACCATCGAACCTTCGATTCCCATGTACCTGCCCCACAGCACGACCTCGCCGGTGGAGGTCGAAAACGCTGTATGGCATTGAAAATTCGAAAACGGCTCCCCCTCCCCCTCCCACCAGATGTCCTGCACGTGCTCCTCTTCTCCGTCGTACCACACCGGCGGCTCGCCGTAGCCGCCGCAAAGAACGACATCGTCGGAGGAGACGATTGCCAGAGGCGATTCGGCGCTGTGGCAGCCCAACCAGGAGAAAGGCAGCTCGTCGTCGGGAATCGAATCGGCGGTATCCGTGCCGGAATCCGAGTCACTATCTGTATCGGTGCCAGTGCCTGTATCAGTGTCTGTGCTAATATCTGAACCTGTATCGGTGCCAGTGCCTGTATCTGAACTTGTGTCAGCATCAGATGGCGAAGCTCCATCCCCCGCATTCCAACAAGCGCCGAGCAAACCGGCCCATATCATACTCAAGAGTAGAACCGGGCACAGATGCACATTTCTCGCAACCAAAACCACTATCGGCCCCAAATTCCTACTAATTTCATTTTCATGGCGACCCCTCCGGTTCGTTCTATCCTGGAGCTGATAATATTCCCCCCCCAACTACTGTCAAGTTTTTTTTGAGTTTTTGTAAGAGATGGAAATAATAGGCTTTTCGGGGGCGGCTTCTTTTTTCAAACGCAAGCGGCGCCCCGACGTTATGACGCGCAGCAGGGTGGAGAAGCTGCCGGGAGGCTGGGCGATGCGCCACGTGCTGCCGCAGGTTTCAATAGCGCCGCTGGTATTGTTCCTTCAACTCGCCACGGCCTCACGGATCGAGGCCTCCAGGCTCCCCAGGTGCTTTTTTTGCAGCTCCTTTGGGGATCGCCTTACCAGGTTTTCGGCTATCGTCGCTCTCGTCGGCTGGAGACCCATGATCGCGCGGATCAGGTCGAAGCAGCGCTTCGCCGTGTCGATCTTGATACCGCGTTCGCGAAGCAAACTGGATGTCTCGTCGATCAATCTCCGCAGCTCTGCCGCCGATTCCGGCCGGTGCGGGACCTGCCGCTCGCCCTCGCAGAATGCCGCCAGCGCCTCGTCCTCGAAAAAGAGACACAGGAGGTAGTCGTCCATCATGTATCGCTCGATGCCGAGCTCCTTGATGACAGCTTCGTCCGGCAGCCCGGCCGGCACCAGCACCACCCGGGCCGGACCGTCCGCGGAGAAGGTCATGCCCTCTCCGCGCGGCTCCTCCTCCCAGCGGCGCTCGAGTTCGCCGCACACCTCGTCCCGAAGCTGATGCTCGGTAGACCCGTTGCGATCGAGCACCAGAGTCACCGGGCCGCTACCCAGCAACTTCGCCGTGTCCGCAGCCAGGCGGATGGCGGCATCGCGGCCCTTTGCGACTCCACCTTCTCTGGGGATGACCTCGGAAAAACCCAGCGCTCTCAACACGGCGCGATCGAGGTCGCCCTCGACGACTACTCTCGGCTCGACGGGCTCGATCATCTGGTGCTCCGGACATCCACCCCGGCCTCGATCAGGTTCTCGACCGCGTCGGCCCCCAGCGCCGCGGTCTTCAGGCTTCCGTCCGGCGCCAGATCGGTCTGCACCACCTTCACGCGGTCCTCGAAGCCCTTCACCGAGACGAACGCCCTGACCGACTCGAGGCTGTGCGTGGCCAGGAACAGCTGGGCTCCGGCCCTGCTGGCCAGCTCCAGCATCGCCTCGGCGAAGCGGGGCATCGCCTCGGCGTGCTGGTAGCCATCGAACTCCTCGATCAGGACGGCGCTGTCGCGGGCCAGCAGCGTGGCGGCGAACGCGCGGAACGCCAGCCGCATCCCGCCGGCCAGGTCGTCGATGCGCAGCGCGAAGTCGCGATCGCCGAACAGCACCTTGAGCCCGCGACCCCCGCGGGTGTAGGAGAAGCTCTCGATGTCCAACCCGTAGACGCGGTTCATCACCTCCTTGAGCTCGCGGTCCAATCGCCGGTTCAAAAGCTCGTCCCAGAGGAGATCCTCGGTGTGCGCGTCGAACAGCACGTTGAAGTCAAGCAGCTTGGCCCTTACAAAGAAGTCCGCCGCGTCCGGCGAGACCTCGGACTTCCACCGCATCTGCCTCGGCCTCGGCTTATCCTCGAAGACCAGGGTGAGCCTCTCGGACGGCTCGAGCACCAGGCCGATGCTGGCTCCCTCCTCGGAGCGCTTGCCGTAGAATACATCTTCGGAGGGAAAGGAGCCCTCGTTGTGCCTGATGGCAAAAAGCCCTCCGTTTCGAGACTGGAACTTGTTGCTACTCCAAGCATAGAAGTTGTTCCCCCCGACAACACCGGCCCCGCAGAAGATCGCCTCGAGCAGCGTCGACTTGCCGCTGCCGTTGGGCCCGACGAAGATCGTCACCGGCGCCAAGCCCTCCACCCGGCCCTCGCGGATCCCGCGGAACCTCTCTATCTCGACGCTCTTCAACATATTGGGAATCGTAATGCGCCGCGCGGCCGCGGGCAAGCCCGATCTGGGCGGGTCGATCCGCGTCAGCAGCCGTCGTCGGAGAAGCGTCCGGCTGGTTCGTTCGGGCAGGCGTCCTCGTCGTCGGGGAAGCCGTCCTCGTCGTTGTCCAGGTCGGGGCAGCCGTCCTCGTCCTCGAAGCCGTCGTGGTCCTCCTTCAGCAGCGGGCACTCGTCTCTCGCCCCGCCGACTCCGTCCCCGTCCTCGTCCGGCAGGGCCGGCTGCCAGCCGAAACGCAGGCCGGCCGAGAACAGGGGCGGCTCCTCGCCGGCGACCCCGAAGCCGAGGAAGAGGCCCAGCCGGTGCAGCCGGGTGAGCGGGAAGTCGACCCCGCCTCCCAGCCACACCGGTCGCGAGTCGGGCTCGGGCCAGGGTCCGTCGCCGGTCGCGGTCACCACCGCGCCGGCCGCCTCCAGCGACCAGGCCACGTCGTGCTTCTTGGGAATCCGCAGCGCCAGGCGCCAGAACACCTCGTCGTCCTGCTCGAAACGCCTCGACCCGGAGCGGACCGTGTGCCGGGGCCGCAGCCGGTAGCCCAGGTTCAGCGAGGCCCGGGCGCCCAGCACCTGGAAGGCGAGCGCGGCGAAGGCGTCGCCCCAGAACCCTCCCTCGCCCAGCAGCCGCTTGTGATCGCCGGTGGGAACTCCGGCCTCCAGGCCCAGCAGAAAGCCCAGCCCGCCGTCGCTGGCCGCGGCGCAGCTCCACAGCAGCGCGGCGCGCAGATCGCCGATCCCCCATCCGCTCTCGCCCATCCCGATCAGCTCGCGGTGCCCGGCGTCGAGATCGGCCGGCTCGCGCTCTCCGAGCGTCCAGCCCAACGGCATCGCCAGCGCGGCCTCCAGATCGAGCGGCAGCCCCAGCCCGAAGGCGAAGTCGAGCAGCGCTCGCGAGGAACGGTCGGCCAACCCGCCTCCGTAGGCATAGCGCGCACCGAGGTGAGCCCGCCAGCTCCAGGGCGGCGCGGTCGAGGTACCCTCGACGAGGTGTCCTCCTCCCGTCGTGATCGGAGGCTCGCTGGTGCGCGGCACCGGCCAGCGCGTCTCTCCGGCCCGGGCCGCGGAGACCGCCAGCGAGCAGATCGCGCACAGCGCGGCCGCCCGCAGAAAAGCCGACCGCGCGAAACGCCTCATCTCGAAAAGCTCCGGCGGCCCTCAGGGCGCGCGGGCCGCCTCGTTCTCGGAGGGCAGCTCGCTGCGCTTGATCAGCCGCCCCTCCTGGTAGACCATCACGTCGCGGGAGTCGCCGAACCTGTCCGCCACCTCGCGGTCGACCAGCGCCTCGTGCAGCACCTCGTCCATGTGATCGACGAGCACCAGCCGCATCGACTTGAGCACCCGCGAGGGGATCTCGTGGATGTCCTTGCGGTTCTCCTTGGGCATCACCACGGTGTGCACGCGCCCGCGGTGCGCGGCCAGGATCTTCTCCTTGACGCCTCCCACCGGCAGCACCCGGCCGCGCAGCGTGATCTCCCCGGTCATCGCCACGTCGGAGCGCACCGGAGAGCGGCACAGCGCCGAGACGAGGCAGACGCCGGCCGTGATCCCGGCCGAGGGCCCGTCCTTGGGCACCGCGCCCTCGGGGTAGTGGACGTGCACGTCGAGCTGCTGGTGGAAGTCCTTGTCCAGACCGAGCACTCCGGCCCGCGAGCGCACGTAGGAGAGCGCGGCCCGCGAGGCCTCCTGCATCACGTCGCCGATGCTGCCGGTCAGGATCAGCTTGCCCTTGCCCGGAACCACCGCCACCTCGGTGGGCAGCAGGTCGCCGCCCGTGGAGGTCACCGCCAGGCCGTTGACCAGCCCGACGCGATCCTCCTCCTCCTTCCTGCCGACGGTGAACTTGGGCACGCCCAGGTAGCGCGGCACGTCGCGGGCGCCGATCTCGACCTCGATATCCTCGCCCTCCTTGACCACCTTGCGCGCCACCTTGCGGCACAGCGACGAGATCTCGCGCTCCAGCTTTCGCACGCCGGCCTCGCGAGTGTAGTGGTTGATGATCGTGCGCACCGCGCCCTCTTTGATCGTCAGGTCCACGTTCTCCAGGCCGCACTCGGCACGCTGGCGCGGAATCAGGTAGCGCACCGCGATGTTGAGCTTCTCGAACTCGGTGTAGCTGCTCAGCTCGATGATCTCCATGCGGTCCTGCAGCGGCAGCGGGATCCCGCTGAGCAGGTTGGCGGTCGTGATGAACAGTACGTCGCTGAGGTCGTAATCGACGTCGAGGTAGTGGTCGTTGAACATGTGGTTCTGCTCGGGGTCGAGCACCTCGAGCAGCGCCGAGGCCGGATCGCCCCTGAAGTCGGAGCTCATCTTGTCGACCTCGTCGAGCAGGAAGACCGGGTTGGCGGTTCCGACCTTCTTGAGGTGCTGGATGATCTTGCCCGGCAGCGCCCCGATGTAGGTGCGCCGGTGGCCGCGGATCTCGGCCTCGTCGCGCACGCCGCCCAGGCTGAGGCGGATGAACTCGCGTCCGGTGGCGCGCGCCACCGACTTGGCCAGCGAGGTCTTGCCGGTCCCGGGCGGACCGACGAAGCACAGAATCGGGCCCTTGAGCTTCTTGACCAGCGCCTGGACCGCCAGGTACTCGAGGATCCGCTCCTTGATCTTCTTGAGGCCGTAGTGGTCCTCCTCGAGGATCCGCTCGGCCTCGCCGATGTCGTAGTTCTCATCGGAGCACTCGCCCCAGGGCAGCGAGACCATCCAGTCCAGGTAGTTGCGCACCACGGTCGCCTCGGCGCTCATCGGCGACATCATCTGCAGCTTCTTCAGCTCGCGCAGCCCCTTGTCCAGCGCCTCTTTGCTGATTCCCTTCTTCTTCTTCAGCTTCTGCTCGATATCCTGCAGCTCCGAGCGGAACTCGTCCTTCTCCCCCAGCTCGCGCTGGATCGCCTGCATCTGCTCGTTGAGGTAGTACTCCTTTTGCGTCTTCTCCATCTGCTTCTTGACGCGCGAGCGGATGCGGCGCTCCATCTGCAGGATCTCGATCTCGGAGCGCATCAGCTCGTAGAGCTTCTCCAGGCGGCCGCGGGGATCGGCGTCCTCCAGAATCCGCTGCCGATCGCCGAGCTTGATCGAGGCGAGGTGGACGACGATCGTATCGGCCAGGCGCGAGGGATCGTCTATCCCCTGCACCGTCATCAGCATCTCGGGCGGAATCTGCTTGTTGAGCTTGAGGTAGGTCTCGAAGGTTCCCTGCACCTCGCGGATCATCGCCTCGATCTCCACCGACGGATCGGAGACCTCGGCGACGAGCTCGTACTCTACCTGGAAGAACTCCTCGCGCGGCAGGTAGCGCCGCACGCGCGCGCGCTGCTTGCCCTCGACCAGCACCTTGACCGTGCCGTCGGGCAGCCGCAGCAGCTGCACGACCGTGCCGAGCGTCCCCACCTCGAAGATGTCGTCCGGTCCGGGATCGTTGATCTTGGCCTGCTTCTGGGCGGCGAGCAGCACGTACTTGTCGTTGTGCATCGCCTCTTCCAGGGCGGCGATCGACTTCTCCCGCCCCACGAAGAGGGGCACGACCATGTGGGGAAAGACGATGATGTCGCGCAGCGGCAGCAGCGGAGCGGTCGAGGCGTCCGGAGCCCGCGATTCTTGGTCCAATTCAGCCATACGAATACCTCGCTAAGAAATCCGTCCGGCCCGATGGAGGCTAGGCCGGCTCCGCCTTGTCCTTCTCGAAGACGACCAGCGGCCGCTCTCCGTTTTCTATGCAGTCCTCGCCGACCACCACTTCCCTGGGGCGATCCATCGATGGAAGCTCGAACATCAGGTCGAGCATCGAAACCTCGAGCACCGACCGCAGGCCGCGCGCTCCGCTCGACCGCTTCATCGCCAGGCGCGCCACGGAGCGCAGCGCCTCCTCGGTGAACGAGAGCTTGACCTCCTCCAGCGCCAGCAGCTTGGTGAACTGCTTGACCAGGGCGTTCTTGGGACGGGTCAGGATCTCGACCAGCGCGTCCTCGTCGAGCTCGTGCAGCGTGGCGACCATCGGCAACCGCCCCACGAACTCCGGTATCAGACCGTACTTGAGCAGATCCTCGGGCTGCACCTCGCGCAGCAGCTCGCCGATCGGCTTCTCCTTGCGACTCTCCACCTCGGCGCCGAAGCCGAGGGTCTTTTTGCCGATCCGGTTCTCGATCATCTTCTCCAGGCCGTGGAACGCCCCGCCGCAGATGAACAGGATGTTGGTCGTGTCGATCTGCAGGAAATCCTGCTGCGGGTGCTTGCGCCCGCCCTTGGGCGGCACGTTGGCCACCGTTCCCTCGATCAGCTTCAGCAGCGCCTGCTGCACTCCCTCGCCGGAGACGTCGCGCGTGATCGACGGGTTGTCGCTCTTGCGCGAGAGCTTGTCCACCTCGTCGATGTAGATGATTCCGCGCTGGGCGCGCTCGATGTCGTGATCGGCGTTCTGCAGCAGCTGGACGACGATGTTCTCCACGTCCTCGCCGACGTAGCCGGCCTCGGTCAGCGCGGTGGCGTCCGCGATCGCGAACGGCACGTCCAGAATGCGGGCCAGCGTCTTGGCCAGCTCGGTCTTGCCGCAACCGGTGGGCCCCACCAGCAGGATGTTGGACTTCTGCAGCTCGACGTCGTCGCCCTTGCCCGCCGGCCCGGGCCCGGCCTCGACCCGCTTGTAGTGGTTGTAGACCGCGACCGACAGCACCCGCTTGGCGTGCTCCTGCCCGATCACGTACTCGTCGAGGACATCTTTGATCTCCACCGGCTTGGGCAGGGTCCGCTCCCCGCCGCGACGATCCTTGCCGTCGAGCTCCTCGGCGATGATGTCGTTGCAAAGCGCGATGCACTCGTCGCAGATGTAGACCGTCGGCCCGGCGATCAGCTTGCGCACCTCTTTTTGGCTCTTGCCGCAAAAAGAGCAGCTCAACGTGGGTCGATCTCCGTTTCTTCCCCTGGTCACCGTTTACCTCTTAGACTTCGATCGCTCATTGCTCGTTCAATTATAGACTCGCGCTCGCCGCCCGCAACACCCCCGGGAAGGTTCAATCTCCGCTCCCTCGCGGCTCGAACACTTCGTCGACGATGCCGTACTCCTCGGCCTCGCCGGCGGTCATGATGTAATCGCGATCCGTGTCGTGCTTGACCTTGTCGTGCGGCTGCCCGGTGTGCAGCATCAGGATCTCGTTGAGCCGCTCGCGCAGCCTCAGGATCTCCCGGGCGTGGATCTCGATGTCGGACGCCTGGCCCTGCACGCCGCCGATCGGCTGGTGGATCATCACCCGCGAGCTGGGCAGCGCCATCCGCCGCTTCTCGCTGCCGGCGGCGAGCAGCACCGCGGCCATCGAGGCGGCCTGCCCGAAGCAGATCGTCGCGACCGGCGGCCTGATGTACTGCATCGTGTCGTAGATCGCCAGCCCGGCGTTGACCGAGCCGCCCGGGGAGTTGATATAGATCGAGATCTCCTTTTCCGGATCGTCCGACTCGAGATAGATCATCTGCGCCACGATGATGTTCGCCACCTCGTCGCTGATCGGAGTTCCCAAAAAGACGATCCGGTCCTTGAGCAGCCGCGAGAAGATGTCCCAGCTGCGCTCGCCCCGATGCGTCTGCTCCACCACCTGCGGGTAGGGGACGAAGGTCCCGTCGATCCCGCGACTGTTTCCGTCTGCGTCGCTCATGATCCCCACTCACTGCTCCGTGTCGGGTCGATCCCCGGCATCGTCGCTCTCGGGAGCCTCCAGCTCCTCGTCGTCCTCGACCTCGACGATTCTAACCTTCCCCAGCGCATACTCAAAAACCTTGTCCTCCAAAAGCCGCATCTCCAGCTGGGCGCGATGGTCTCCGTGCCCCAGCTCGGCGCGGATCTTGGGCGCCGGAGCGCCGGTCTTCTCCGCGATGCGGCTCATCTCGGCCTCCATGTCGTCGTCGCCGACCTCGATCTCGGCGTGCCTGGCGATCTCGCGGACCAGGAAATGACGCCGCACCATCTCGCGAGCCCGCTGCTCGCTGCCCTCCCGCGCGGTGCGCATCATCTCGGCTTGCTGCTCGTCCCGCTCCTCGTCTCCGGTCCGCTCCTCCAGGCCTCCCAGCATCTGGCCCAGTTCCTGGTGCATCGCCTCGGTCTGGCGCCGAACCACGTTCTCGGGCAGCTCCATCTCGTTCTTTTCGGCGAGCTGGTCGAGCAGCTGGCGCTGGAGACCGTCGCGCTGCGACTCCTCGCGGGTCTCCTCGATCTTCTCGGCCACGTCCCGGCGCAGCTCCTCGAGCGTCTCGAAGTCGCCGAGGTCCTTGGCCAGCTCGTCGTCCAGCTCGGGCAGGCGCCGCTCGCGCACCGCGGTGACCTCGGCCATGAACCTGACCCGCTCCCGGCCCTCCGCCGGCTCGCCGAAGTCGACGAGCTTCTCCTCTCCCTGTTCGGCGCCCAGCAGCGCCCCCAGCAAAGGCTCCGGGGTGCCGTCCGCCGCATCGAGCGGAATCTCCTGGCCCCGGGCCGAGTCCTTCCACTCGCCGTCCTGCCAGCGTTTGAGATCGACGCTGACCACGTCGCCGGCGCGGGCCGGCCGGGGCTCGTCCAGATCCACGGCCGCGGCCTGGCTGCGCCGCAGCCTCTCCAGCTCCCGGTCCACCTCCTCGTCGTCCGGGGTCGTCGGGCGCCTGCGCAGCTCGATCCCCTCCCAATCTATCCGCTCCAGCCGCGGCGCGACCTCGACCTTGGCGGTGAAGCGAAAGCCGCCCTCCTCCTCCTCTGTCCGGTCGAAGTCCAGGTCCGGCTCGCCGAGGGGCTGCAAGTCGTTTTCCGCCAGCGCCTCGACGAAAGCGCGGGGGATCAGATCGCTGCGCACCTCGGAGAGCACCGCGTCGCCGAACAGCCTGCGCAGCACTCCGCGCGGGGTCTTGCCCTTGCGGAATCCGCGCACCCTTACCTCGCGGGCCAGCTTTGCGTAAGCCTTGTCGGTGGCTGCTGCGATCTCGGCCTCGGGCACCGTGATGTCCAGCTCGACCATTACCGGGCTGCTGCTCTTGATGGAAGACGGCAATACGATCCTCCTCGGACGACCGCGATGCGCTCGCGGACGTTTCTTTTTACGGCCGGGATGAGCCGTTCGGAACCAACGCCCGACGCGAACGGCGGCGACGCTTCCCGCCGAGCACCGAAGCGTCTCGAGGACGAGATTACTAGCGCTCGCCTCGCCGCCCTGTCAAGCGAGCACGGGCCCAAGCTCCCGCGCTGCCGGGAATGCGTTTCTGGACGGCTCTGGTCGAAGATGACTCGGGCGAGACGAGCTCAGTCGTAGCTCTTGCCCAGCAGCTCGGCCAGAGTCCTGATCGACTCGATGAACCCCTGCTTCTCCGAAGGGCTCAGCTTGTCGAACAGGGTCTGGTAGCTCTCGCGCACGCGCTTGCGGCGGCGGCGCATCAGCTGGCGTCCCTGGTCGGTCAGCTCGACCATCACGACGCGGCCGTCGTACGGTCCGCGAACCTTGTTCACCAGGCCGGACTTGGTCAGACGCGCCACCATCTCGGAGGTGGTGCTCTGGGCCGAGCCGACTTGGCGGCCGAGGTTGCCCACCGAGATCGGGCCGTGGTTGTGGATTACCGACAGCACCTTGTACTGGCCGTAGGAGATGTCCTCCTGGACCTTGCTGCCGCTGAGCAGATCGAGGCGACGCATCAGATCCTGAGCAATCTCTTCGACCTGGTCAACCATGTCCATCACGTTGTCAGTCGCTGCCTGCATCTCTTTCCCCTTTTCCTTTTCTTTCTTGCCTTCGCCGTCATCCCCACGATGAACGGCGCCGTTTCTACCGGTTTCTTTTCAACCCCTATAGCACGAGGAGAAATAACTACAACACCCTAACCTATTCTCCTCGAACTTTTCCACACATACACTGACACTGCAACCAGGGTTTCACCTATGAAATGCAAGCTCCAAAACAGCCTCCTGTTTTTCGTTATTGCAACGATTACCGACTGTTACGTGCCCCTGGTAAAGCTGGATAGCGGCACACGGTGTGCCGGATGTATGAGATCCGGGGCCAAATCGAGAACCTGGGCGATCACGAACGGTCTCTGGGTCAGCCTCGGATGGGGTATGGTCAGGCGCTCCGTGCTCAAGACCAGGTCCTCGAAAAAGAGGATGTCCAGGTCTATCTCGCGCGGTCCCCAGCGCGGGATCCCGCTGCGTTTCCTGCCCAGCTCATCTTCGGCGCGCAGCAGCTCGGCGAGCAGCTCGGACGGAGACAGCGAGGTGCGCAGCTCGGCGACCGCGTTGAGGAAACGCGGCTGGTCCTCGAGCCCCCACGGCGCGGTCTCCACGACCCGCGTCGTTCGCGAGACCTCTATTCGCGGATGACTGTCGAGCCACACGAGCGCCGCTTCGATGCGCGCGCGCCGATCGCCCAGGTTGCTTCCCAGGCCGATCAATGCGCTCCGGCTCGAAGGCGATTCCCTCGGTGCGTCCCTTCCCCTCATCAGAACGCGTAGACGATTCCTGCCCGCCCGCCCAGGTCCAGCGCCAGGCCCGGAGTGCTCCAGGGATCCGAGGCGCGCGCTCCGGGCACTACGACCGGACCGGTCGCCACCACGGCCTCGAGCACGGCGCTCCAGGCCTTCCAGATCAGCACCTCGATTCCCGCCGCGCCCTCCAACGAGATCCAGATCGCGGCCTGGTGGTGCTCGCGCATCACGAACAGCGGCACGGCCGAGACCCGCGCCGGCAGGCCGATCCGATCGCTCAGCTTCCAGAGACCGAGCAGGCCGAGGCGCAGCTCGATCTCCCCGGTGGGCACGCCGGTCACGCCCACCGGCTCGTCCCCGGCGAACGCGGCGAAGCCGACCCCGCCGTGCAGGTGGAGCCAGCCGGCCAGCCGGTAGCTCAGATCGACGACCAGCGGCACCCGCGGCCGGCTCCACTCCGCCAGCAGCGGCCACGATGCTCCGATCGAGACCCCCAGCCTCGTCCCGAGGGGCTCCCGGTCCTTTTCGGAATCGCCTTTTTCCGGCTCGCCCCCGCTCCCGTCTTCTTTCTCCAGGCCTTCGATCCGGGCGCGCACCTCGTCGCGGTCGTCGGCGCCCGGCGACATGCGCAGGTACATCTCGTAGTTGTCGACCGCGCTTCCCTCCTCGCCGAGCTCCTCGCGACACCTGCCGATGTTGTAGAGTATCTCCGGCGCGGGAGCGATCTCGTAGGCGAGCTCGAAGTGCTCGATCGCCTCGCGATAGCGACCGGCCCGAAAACGATCGCGACCCTTCTCGAAGTGCTCGCGGGCCCGCTCGCGATCGTCTTCGGCGACCACCTCCCCCTCCGGCTCTCGCTCGCCGCCCGGCGCGGCGGCCGGAACCAGCGGCAACGCCGCCAGCCACAGCAGCGCGACCGGGACACCGCGCCGCGAGCTACTCACCGCCGCCTCCGGCCGCGGCCGCGTCGCCGCCGCTCTCCCCGTCCGATCCCGCCGGGCCGGAATCCGCGCGTTCCTCTTGCCGCCGGGCCGGGAACCGCAGCAGGGCGAAGCGATCCAGGGCGTGGAAGTCTCCGCGCAGCGGAGGCGACCAGGCGGTGTAGACCGGCTCGTCCCGGGTGACGTCCACCCTGAAGAAGTTGGCGCGCCAGCTCTCGTCCGGCCGCGGAGGAACGCCGCCTCCCGCCTTCATGCCGGCGAACGGGATCGCGATCTCGGCGCTCCAGCCGCGATCGGCCGCGTCGTCGTTCAGCTCTCCGTCGCGCGCGACCGCCACCCGCGCCTCGCTCGACCAGGAATTGCGGTTCTTGCGATACGAGGGCAGGTGGGAGTCGAAGACCACCCCGGCCGGGCTGACCTGGATCTCGTAGTAGTGCTTCTTGTCGCCCCTGGGATCGAGAAAGACCTCGAAGGCGTCCTGGTGCCAGAGCTCGTCGTCGTGCTCGTCGTACTCGCTGCGCAGGAAGTCGTCGGCCGCGACCATCGCCACGTAGAGGTTCTCCGCGTCGCGGGCCAGGCGCACCTCGGTCGTCCTGCGCTTCTCCGGTTGGCCCGAGACGGTGCGGAAGAACTGTCCGATCACGGCAGCCCCGGACCAGGCCGGATCGCCGCTCGGATCGCCGTCGAGCTGGGGGGCTTTTTCTATCCACGGAACCGCGACCGCCACCGGCTCGGCCCGCTCCTCGCCGATCTCCACCCGCGCGCCGATCACGCGCTCGCTGCCGTCCTCGGGCCCGGAGATCACCTCCATCCGCTTCTCTCCGCGCCAAATCCCGACGCGCAGCTCGAGCGCCGGCGAATCCCAGCTGGCGGGGACCTCGATCCGCTGCGGATCCTTTATCACCATCCCGGGGCGCCAGTGCTCGGGCTGGAAGTGCTGGCGAATCGGCCCGGCCGAGTCGCGGTTCAACCGCGAGCGCCCCTCGGCGTCCACCACGTGGGTGAAGAGGCGCCAGCCCGGGCCGGGAGCCTCGTTGCACTTCCAGTACCAGACGACCGGCAGCGCCTTTCCCGGATCGACCTCCTCTCGGGGCAGATCGCAGCCGAGCAGCTCGACCTTGCCGCCCAGATCGGCGCCGATGCGATGATCGATCTTCTTCGGCGCCGCGTCGAGGATCAGCCTCGAGACCCGATCGCTCTCGTCCGAGGTCTCGTAGCTGGTCCGCTCCACGCAGCCGGCGCACAGCGCCGCGATGAGCGCCACTCCAATCGAGCCGCGTATCGTCATCGGCAACCCTCCCCGCTCAGCGCCGCGACTTGCGCCGCGACTTGCGCTGCTGCTTGCGCTTGCGCTTGGCCTTGGCCTTGCTCCCCGCCGAGCGCCTGGCGCGCTCTTGTCCCGAGCCTTGCTCGGCCACCGCGGCCTGGAGCAGCTCCTGCGACATCCCACCCATCGGACCGGACGGAACGCCCGGCAGGGACGGCGCGCCTTCGAACTGCTGGCCCATCTGTGACTTCATCTTGCGGGCCATCGCCAGCTGGCGCATGCCCGGGATCTTGGAGAGCATCCCGGCCTGCTGGCCGATGCTGCCCATCATCTCGCGCACCGCCGAGAAGCGCTGCAGCAACGACTCCACGTCCTTGGCCTCGCGGCCCGAGCCGCGGGCCACGCGCTCGATCCTGGAGCGCTGGGAGTCGAACAGCGACACGTCGGCGCGCTCCTCGGGGGTCATCGACTGGATCATCGCCTCGATCCGGACCAGCTCGCGGTCGTCGACGTTCATCCCGTCGGGCATCCCGTCCTGGAAGAACGGCAGCTTCTCCATCAGGTCGCCGAGCGATCCCATCTTCTTGATCGCGCGGATCTGGTCGAGGAAATCGAACATCGTGAACTGCCCGCGCAGCATGCGGCGGGCGTCCGTCTCCGCCTTTTCGGAGTCGACCACCCCCTCGAAGTCCTCGACCAGGCCGACCACGTCGCCCATCCCCAGGATGCGGGAGGCCAGCCCCTCGGGCCGGAACTGCTCGAGCTTGTCCAGCCCCTCGCCCACGCCCAGGAACTTGATCGGCGCGCCGGTCGATTCTTTGATCGAAAGCGCCGCCCCGCCGCGCGCGTCCCCGTCGAGCTTGGTCAGCACCACGCCGCTCAGATCGAGCCGCTCGTGGAACTCGGCGGCGGTCTTGACCGCGTCCTGGCCGATCATCGCGTCGGCGACGAGCAGGATGTTCTTGGGCTTGACCGTCTTCTTGATGTCGAACAGCTCCTGCATCAGCTTCTCGTCGACGGTCTGGCGGCCCGCGGTGTCGAACAGCACGAAGTCGCGCCGGTCCTGGCGGGCGCGCTTCATCGCCTCTTTGCAGATCGCGACCGCGTCGCCGCTCTCGAAGTCGGCGAAGACCGGGATCTCCAACCGCTCGCCCAGCACCTGGAGCTGCTCGATCGCGGCCGGCCGGTAGACGTCGGCGGCGACCAGCAGCGGCCGGCGGCCCTGCTTTTCCAAAAAGCGGCCCAGCTTGGCGGTGGTGGTCGTCTTGCCCACGCCGTTGAGCCCCACCATCATCACGCCGGTGGGGGTCCCCTTGGGCGCGGCGGCCAGCTCGGTCTCGACCGGGCCCATCATCGCGGTCAGCTCGTCCTGGCAGACCTTGACGAAGGCGTCGGTGGGCGAGATCCGCAGCTTCTTGCCGCTCCTGGCCCGCGTCGAGAGCCTGACCACCTCTCCGAGCGCCTGCTCCTTGACCCTTCCCAGGAACTGCTTGGTCAGCTCCAGGTCGACGTCGGCCTCGAGCAACGAGAGCCTGATGTCGCGCAATGAGGCGTCGACGACCTTCTCGTCGATCTCGGCCTCGCCCTGCATGCGCTGGCGCGCCTTGCGAAATCCTTTTTGCAGTGTCTCCAGCATCTGTAGCGTCTCTCCGAGCAGAAGAGGGCAGCAGCCCTAGCCGGGCCTCGACGGGAGCAGATCTGGTACCACAAACCGGGGGCGCTTTCCAGCGGGCGGGATCGCGGCCGGTCAGACCGCCACGCCTTTCTCCGAGCAGTATTCCATCATGGCCGAGCACTCGGTGAGCGCGTGCCCGGCGACTTCGGCCAGGGGGTGGTCCCGATCGCCGAAGGCGGTCAGCGCCTCGATCGCCTCGGGGCAGGGCGAGTGGCCCAGGATGGCGATCGCCCGCAGCAGGCGCTCCGTTCCTCGCTCGCCACCGAGCAGCGAGCGAATCGCCTCGCTCACCAGCTCGGCGCAGCTGGCGCTGTCGTACAGGTAGTTGGGCGGCATCAGCCCGTGCGCATCGATGTAGAGCCGCAGGGACGCCTCCTCGGCCGGCGTCGAGATCAAGCCCAGCACTTCGGCTCCGTCGTGCGGTCCCATCACGGTCCAGAAGTACCCGCCCGAGCCGACCTTTGGCGGGTTGATCTCGAGCTCGGGCTCGTCCTCGACCGACGCCACCCGCCGGCCAAAGGTCTTTGCGGCATCGCTGCCCGGCCTCGGACCGACGGAGAACGGCTGAGAGCGGTTGCCGGCGACGGTTTTCTTCTTGCGCGTGATCTTTCTTTTGGACATTGCGACCTCCTCATTGGTTCGTCCTTCCTGGAATAGACATCGGCCGTTCGGCCCAGAAAGTTGCAAAAAAGTTCAATCGGAGGTCGAAAAACAGCCGGCGAGAAGACAACTCGAGGCGAAAAAAGAGATCAGGATTCGACCCGGGCGGCGCGGCCGGCCCGGCCTGCGCACAGGTCGGAGCCGGCCTGCACGGCGTCTCGATGGTGAGCCAGGAAGCGGGCTGTCCCCTCCTTGCCCATGTACCTTCTGAGGATGCTCGTCCTGGTCTCGGTCAGGTCCACCAGCACCAGGCAGTCGATCGCGTCTGAGAAGTCGGGATCCACATTGAAGGACAGGACGCGGCCGCCCAGGTTGAGGTACTGGCGGATCAGGATCGGCACCCCGGTGGCCTCCTGTTCCAGCTCGCAGATCACGGCCGACAGATCGTCGAGGCTCGACAGGCCGGAGACCGCGTCCCGGGGCAGACCGCTGCTCCAGCCGACCCGCCGCACGGGATTGCGGGGCCGGGCCAGCCCCTGCCAATCCGGATCGCGGTGGTTGTCCCTCAGGTAGTCCACCATCAGCTTGTGCGATGCGGGCCCGTATCTCGCCGAGATGCTGACCGGGCCGAACAGGTATCGGTAGCGCGGGTTGCTCGCCACGAACCTTCCGATCCCTTTCCACAAGAGGAAAAGAGAGGAGGGATCCCGCTGGTGCTCGGGTCTTACGAAGGATCTTCCCATCTCGATCCCGCCGCGCAAGCGCTCCACGAACTCCGGTTTGAGCTTGAACAGGGTGGATAGATAGAGCCCCGAAGAGGCCTCGCCACGAGTCAGCTCGTCGACCAGCCCGAGGCGATAGGCGCCGAGCACCTCGCGCGTTTCTCTGTTCCAGAGGTAGAGGTGCAGATAGCGCTCGTCGAAGCGATCCAGGTCGATCGACTTCCCGGTCCCCTCGCCGACGAGACGGAAGGTGCTCTCCCGCAGGCGACCGATCTCGTTCAGCAGGTGGGGAATCCTGTCGGCGGGGGCGATCTGGACGCTCAGGTCACGGTGGGTCGCCAGCGTCCCCTCCTCTCCCAGGGCGCGGGTCTCGGCCTCCAGCAGATCGGGAGATACTGGCTCGACTATCTCATCCGCGGCCGGGCTCTTCTCTTCGGGGATCGTCGCCCTCGGCCGCGGCGCGGACCTGCCGCCCAGCAGGTGCGTGCGGCTCTGGATGTACTCCGTCGCCTCCTCGGCGCCGGCGAAGCGTTTCATCACCCGCGGCGGGATCAGGCTGCCCACGTGCATCTCGACGGTCCTGCCCCGTTTGTTGAACAGCTCCCTGGCGAGCAGGCCGGTTCTCAGCAAGGGGTGGACCAGGCCGGCCAGCTGAAAGAGCATGCTGTTTTTGCCCTCGAAGAAGACGGGCAGCACCGGGGCCTCCGCGCGCCGGGCGATCCAGGCGGCCGCGGGGTGCCAGCTCGGCTCCGCGATCCCCTTGGGGATGCTCAAGTGAGCGACCTCGCCGGCGGGAAAGACCGCGAGCAGACCGCCGTCCTGCACGAATCGCACGGCCTTTCGCAACGGCTCGACGTTGGCCCTCTTGGCGTGGCGCGAAGAAAAGGGATCGACCAGGATCATGTCTCGGCGAAGCTCTTCCAGAGATCCGAGGAACGAGTTGGCCAGTATCTTCACATCCGGCCTGGCGCCCTTGAAAAACTCGAGCAGGATCAGCCCCTCGATCGCGCCGAAGGGGTGGTTGGCCACCACGACCGCCTTGCCCTCGGAGGGGATCTCCGTGTCCGGGGCGCAGCTCGTCTCGAGGCAGATCTCCAGCTCGTCCAAAACCCCTGTGTAAAAGGGGCGATCCGACCGGTGCTCCTCCATCCCTTCGTAGATCCGCCTCACCGCCCTGGACCCGCAGATTCGAGCGAGATGCGCGCCGGCCAGGGAGGCCGCGCGGGACTTGGCCGTCCGGCCCCCTCCGTTTCTCCTGTTCGCTTCGTTTTCGTGCATCTCGTCACCTCGATCTTTTTTTCTCCGATCGAGACGTACCGAGCGGAGGTGACAGCCCTTGGATGGGAGCGGGAAATGCGCGCTACGTATCTGTTACCGGCGTGGAACGGAAAACGTGGTCGCGGCCCGCGACTATCGGCCGGCGGTCTGGCCCAGCAGGGCGCTGGCCGCGGCTATCGAGCAGATCCGGATCCGCGGCGTGTCGCCGCGCGAGAGCGCCACGATCGGCACCGAGGCGCCGACGACCACGCCCGCGGCCACGCCGCCCTCGAGCAGCAGCGCCTTGCTGCTGGCGTTGCCCGCGGTGATGTTGGGCGCGACGATCGCGTCCACGTCGGCCGCCACCTCGCTCTCGCAGCGCTTGGCCTGCTTGGCGCGCCGGCTGAGGCAGAGATCCATCGCCAGCGGCCCGTCGATCACGGCCTCGCCGAACTCGCCGGCCTCGCCCATGCGGGCGATCCTGGCCCACTGGGTGGTCTCGGGGTCGTCGGGCTTGACCTTCTCCACGTAGGAGAGCAGCGCCACCTTGGGCCGCTCGTAGCCCAGGTCGTGGAAGGCGCTGATCGCGTTGCGCACGATCTCGGTCTTCTGGTCGAAATCGGGCGCCACGTTCAGCCCGCCGTCGGTGGAGGCGAACAGCTTGTGATAGTGGCCGATCTCGACAAAGGCCATGTGCGAGAGGATTCCGCGGCGCGGCAGCCCCTCGCGCTTGTCCAGCACGGCCTTGAACAGGGTCGAGGTGTGCATCTGGCCCTTCATCAGCAGCTCGGCCGCTCCCTCGCGCACCGCTCCAACCGCGGCCGCCGCGCAGCGCTCGTCCCGGTCGCCGGTGTCCTCCACGTGCCACGGCTCGTCGATCCCGAGCGCCTCCATCTCGGCGCGGACGCGGTCGACCGGGCCGAACAGCACCGGCTCGACGATATCCTCCTCGCAGGCCGCCCGCAGTCCCTCGAGCACCGTGCGATCGTCGGCGCGCGCCACGGCCACCTTGCGGCAACCGCGAATCTTGGCCACGCCGATCAGCTCGTCGAAGTTTCTCAGTATCACGACAGACCTCCGCCCTCCCCGCGCATCCCGAGCGCAAGATCCCGCCCCGGGTCGACCGTGTCAAGCTCAGTGCGAAAAGTGCCGCGCTCGCTGCTGCTTTTCCGAGCCACGAGCTGCTCGGAAAAGCCGGCGCCAGCTTCACCCGGCGAGGAGCCGACAGCGCGAAGCGCTCCGTTGTCGGCCGGGCCCGCACGTGGTATTCATTCCAGTCTCGACTGGGCAACCGTTTTGGAAAAGAGGCCGAGATGAACCGAGACGAAGAGCCGTACGGCGACAAGGGAGAGCATCTCGATCTGGAGGTACGGCGGGAGCAGTTTCTCGAGACGTTCTTCCGCAAGGGCGCGGAGTTCACCAACGAGCTGCTGGACGAGGTGGGAAACCTCAGATCGCGGATCGATCAGCTGACCGAGGAAAACGCAGCCTTGCGGCACCAGCTCGCCTCGGACGACGCGATCCGCGAGCTGCTGGTCAAGATCGAGGAGCTGGAGCGCGAGAAGAGCTCGCTGAGGGGCCACGCCAGGAACGCCACCGAGGAATCGCTCAACTACAAGGAGCGATACAGCGAGGTGGAACGCGAGCTCGACACGATGGCCAACCTCTACGTCGCCTCCTACCAGCTCCACTCCACGCTGCGCCCCGCCGAGGTGCTGAGCATCATCGAGCAGCTGCTGATGCAGTTCGTCGGCGCGGCCAGCTTCGCGATCTACCTGCGCACCGACACCTCGGACGCCCGCGTGCTGCGACCCGCGCACACCTTCGAGTGCGAGCGGCTCCGCGGCAGCGAGGTCCGCTGGGGAGAAGGTCCGATCGGCGAGGCCGCCGAGACCCAGGTCCACTCGGTACGCGATCCGAACAAGGTCGAGGAAGAGGGGGCGCCGCTGGCCTGCATCCCGATGGTGCTGGCGCAGGAGACGATCGGGGTGATCGCGATCTACGATCTCCTGGAGCAGAAGACCGAGTTCGTGGAGATCGATTTCGAGTTGTTCAGGCTGCTGGCGCTGCATTCCGCCTCGGCGATCGTCGGAGCCGGTCTGCTGTCCAGCTCCGACGGCGTCGGGAGCGCGCTGGATGCGTTCCCGCGGCTGTGAGTGAAACGGAGGCTTGCCAAAAATGTCGGACTACACCTGTCTGATCGTCGAAGATTCTCCGATGATGCGCCAGCTGATCGTCTTCGCGCTGTCGCGCCTGAAGAATCTGCGCGTCGTCGAGGCGGACGATGGCGTCGACGGGCTGAAGAAGCTGGCCGCGCAGAAATTCGACATCGTCATCACCGACATCAACATGCCGATCATGGACGGCCTCAAGCTGGTCAAGCGGATCCGCTCGGACGCCGTGCACCGCGACGTGCCGATCATGATCATCACCACCGAGGGAGCCGAGGAGGACCGGCAGCGGGCCCTGCAGCTCGGCGCCAACTCATACATCACCAAGCCGATCCAGGCTCCCCAGGTCATCTCCGAAGTCAAAGATCTGCTCGAGATCAAGTAGAAGCGATTCGATGCGTGCACTGGTGATCGGCGCGGGTCGGGTGGGGTCGGCGATCGTCTCCGCGCTGGCCGGAGAACGGCTGGACGTGGTCGTGATCGACGTGGACGAGGAGCGGCTCCGCGAGCTGCGCGAGGCGCACGACATCCAGACCGTCCGCGTGGGGTTGACGAGGCGCTAGATGCCGAACAGGGCGCGGGCTTCCTTGAGCAGGCCGCCGCCCGCGTTGCGCCTCTGGATCGCCGAGAGCGTCATCATCGCCGAGCCCACCGCGGCCGGGATTCCGGGCAGCACCAGGTCCTGGCCGGTCAGGTAGAGGTTCTTGATCGGCGTTTGCGGTCTGAGCGAGCGGAGGCGGTAGCGATCCGGGATCGAGGCGATTCCGTAGGGGACGCCGCGCGGGTGCCCGCTGAAGGTGCGATAGGAGAGCGGCGTGCCCACCTCGAAGCGCGTCACGTGCGAGACGAGGCCCGGCAGGCGCCGGTCGAGAGCTTCGATCACGGCGCGTCCGGCCCGCTCCTTGAGCTGCTCGTAGTCCTCGCCGCGCTTGCGCCAGCGGGTGTCTTTCCACTGGCCGAAGACACCCTGCTTGCCGATGAAGACCACCTGCCCCACGTGGCCGTCGTCGCCGTTCTTTCCGTGCTCGGGATCCCTGAGGCTCGACGAGTTGAGGAACATGATGTGCGGCCTGGGGTGCCGCTCCAGGTCACGGATGTCCCAGAAGCCGTCCTTGGGCTCGCTGCCCCAGCTCTCGTAGATCCAGTGGTTCTCCGTGCCCAGCCCGAACTCGCGGGGATTGGTGTCGAAGCCCATGAAGAGGTTCATGTACTCGTAGTTGAGAGGAACTCCGTTGATCTCCGAGCGCTGCGCTGCGACCAGCTCCTCGCCCTTCAAAAACGAGTTGAAGGTCTTGTGCGCCCCGGCGCTGGAGACGACCCGCTCGGCGCGTATCTCCTCCCCGTCGCCGAGACGCACGCCGACCGCGCGGCCGTTTTCAACCACGATGCGATCGACGGACGCATCGACCCGAATCGCCGACCCGTTCCGGTGGATGACGTCTCCCAGCTCGCGGGCGAAGACGCCGCAGCCGCCCCTGGGGTAGTAGCCGCCGCTTTCCAGGAAGCAGCCCAGCATCGCGGCGTGGATCAGGAACGAGCACTTGCTGCGCGGCATCCCGATGTTGCCCCACTGGGCGTCGAGCACATCTTTGAGCCGCTCGTCAGAGATGTGCCCGGACATGATCTCGTCGGTGGTCGACAGCGCGGCCTCGCGCATCCCGCCCATCAGCAGCCGGCGCAGCAGATCTCTCAGCGAGCCGGGAAGCAGGCCGGTGGCGAAGAAGTTTCGCAGCCCGCGCCGCGTCTCGGCGACCCTCGCCAGGTAGGAGGCGATGCCGTCCTTCTCCGCCGGGAAGTGGCGGCCCAGCTCCTCGGTGTAGGCCTCGTAGCCGGTGGGCATTTCGACCTGGAGGTCGGGATAGCGGATTAGATCGATTGGATCCGGAAACCTTTCGAATTCGATCGCGCCCGACGTGATCGCCGACAGGTGCATGAACCAGTCCGCCCCCCTCTCCAGAGACGGATCGCCGTTGCCCAGGTAGTGGATTCCCACGTCCCACTCGAACCGACCCCTGTTGAAGACGTGCGTGAAGCCGCCCGGCTGGAAGTGCTGCTCGAGCACCAGCACGCGCCGACCCTTGCGCGAAAGCTCGGCGGCCACGCACAGGCCGCTGATCCCCGAGCCGATCACGATCGTGTCCCAGGGGCCGGGCACCGGCTTTTTCGTGCACTTGAGCTCTTTTCGCTCCGACATGGTTCTGCGAAGTCTAGTCGAAAAACGAAGCGGTCAAAACCGCATTCTTCCCCATTCGCCGTCTCCAGGCTCGCCGGTCCGCAGCTTCAGCGTTTCAACCCCGTTCGGGCGGTTTTGAAAAAGCGCCCGCTTTTCGTATATTGAGAAATCCGTCGAGGGGGAGGAATCTCGGATGGCAGAAAAGAGCAGCGAGGGGTCGAAGCGAGAACGCGACGAGTCGCGTGGAAGGCTGCGCGAGCTGGAGGAGAGCAGGCGGCGCTACCGGGAGCTGTTCGAAAGCAGCAGGGACGGGATCGTCTTCGTCGACGCCCGGGGGCGCATCATCGACGCCAATCCCGCCTACTGCGCGATGCTGGGCTACTCGCTGGAAGAGCTCCGGGGCAAGGTGGATTTCTACGACATCACACCGCGGCGCTGGCACCAGTGGGAGCGGGAGGAGATCTGGAACCGGCGCCTGCTGCAGGACGGCTACTCGGGAGTCTACGAGAAGGAGTACATCCGCGAGGACGGGGCCGTCTTTCCGGTCGAGCTGCAGTCGTACGCCGTTTTGGACGAGGCGGGCGAGCCTCGCTACCTGTGGGGGATCGCGCGCGACATCACCGAGCGCAAGCAAGGCCAGCGCAGGCACGAGCAGCTCGAGGAGCAGCTCCGCCATTCCCAGCGGATGGAGGCGGTGGGCCGTCTGGCGGGGGGCGTGGCCCACGATTTCAACAATCTGCTGACCGCGATCCTGAGCTACTCCGAGCTGCTCGAGCTGGAGCTGCCCGAGGGCGGCTCCTCGAAGCAGGCCCTGAGTCAGGTTCGCCGGGCGGGCGAGCGCGCGGCGTCGCTGACCGGGCAGCTGCTGGCCTTCAGCCGCAGGCAGCAGCTCGAGCCGCGGCTGATCGACCTCGACGAGGTGGTGCGCAAGATGGACAGCATGCTGCGCCGCCTGATCGGAGAGGACGTCGAGCTGGTCAGCTCGCCCGCGGACGACCTCTGGCGGGTGCTGGCCGATCCGGGGCGGATCGAGCAGGTGATCGTCAACCTCGTCGTCAACGCGCGGGACGCGATGCCCGGCGGCGGACGGCTCGAGATCGAGACCTCCAACGTCGAGCTCGACGAGGAGGAGGCGGCCGGAATCGAAGGCGTCTCGGCGGGGGCGTACGCGCTGCTGGCGGTCAGCGACGACGGGTGCGGAATGGACGAGCAGACCTGCGCCCGCGTGTTCGAGCCGTTCTTCACCACCAAGGAGCCGAACAAGGGCACCGGGCTGGGCCTCTCGACCGTCTACGGCATCGTCGGGCAGAGCGGCGGGGGCGTGCGCTGCGCCAGCGAGCCGGGCCGGGGCGCGACCTTCGAGGTCTACCTGCCGCGGGCCTCGGGCGAGCCGAAGTCGGATTCCGCTCCGCTACGGGTCGGCGAGAGCGCTCCGCAAGAGCGGTCGCTGGAGGGGAACGAGACGGTGCTGGTCGTCGAGGACGAGACCGCGGTGCGCGAGCTGGCGCTCCGAGTGCTCGAGAGGTACGGGTACCGCGTGCTGGCCGCGGCCGACGCCGACGAGGCGCTGCGGCTCTCGGAGAAGCACGAGGGGCGCATCGACCTGCTGCTCACCGACCTGGTGATGCCCGGCGGCAGCGGCCCGGAGCTGGCCGCATCGCTGCTCGAGCGTCGCGCTGAAGTCGGCGTGCTCTACATGACCGGGCACACGCGCGAGTCGATTGCCCACCGGGGGATGAGGATCGGAGACGGTCGACTGTTGCGCAAGCCGTTCGGCCCGGTCGATCTGGCGCGCGAGGTGCGCCGCGCGCTGAACGAGAGCTGACCCGACCCTTTTTGGGAAGCCGGCCCGGAGGCGATCCGAGTTTGACTTTTCACCTTCCAGCGGCGAGCTTTCCCAGGCGAAGAATGCGCTTTTTCAAGGGAGTCTGAGATGTCTGACGCGAAGAGACACGATCTGGTGGTGATCGGCGCCGGACCGGGCGGCTACGTGGCGGCGATCCGGGCGGCGCAGCTGGGGATGGACGTGGCCTGCATCGAGCGGGGCGAGGCGCCGGGAGGCACCTGTCTCAACGTGGGCTGCATTCCCTCCAAGGCGTTGCTCGAGTCCTCGGAGATCTATCATCGGACCGCCGCGGGCCTGGGGGAGCACGGTATCGATACGGGCGAGGCGCGGCTCGATCTGGGCGCGATGATGAAGCGCAAGGATCGGATCGTGCGCAACCTGACCAAGGGTGTCGCGTTTCTCTTGAAGAAGAACGGGGTGACCCGCTACGGCGGCGCCGGCCGCGTGCTGGGCCCGGGCCGCGTGGCGGTCGAGGGCGACGAGCCGGCCGAGATCGCCTGCGAGCACGTCTTGATCGCGAGCGGGAGCAGGCCCAGCCGGCTGCCCGGCGTGGAGCTCGACTTCGACCGGATCGGCACCAGCACCACGGCGCTTTCCTACTCCGAGGTGCCCGAGCGCCTGATCGTGATCGGCGCGGGCTACATCGGACTGGAGCTGGGATCGGTCTGGAGCCGGCTGGGCTCGCGGGTGAACGTCGTCGAGTACATGGATCGCATCCTGCCCGGCACCGACGAGGAGATCGCCGCCCAGGCGCAGCGGGCGCTGAAAAAGCAGGGCCTGCGCTTCGAGCTGGACGCGCGCGTGACCGGGGCGCGGGTGGAGGGCGAGGAGTGCGCCGTCGAGATCGACGGGCGCGAGACCCTGCGCGCCGAGCGTGTGCTGCTCGCCGCCGGGCGCTCGCCCGAGGTCGACGCTCTCGGCTGCGAGCAGGCGGGCATCGAGCTGACGGACGCGGGGCGCATCCGCGTGGACGAGAGCTGGCGGACCTCGCTCGAGGGCGTCTTCGCGATCGGCGACGTGATCGGCGGCGCGATGCTGGCGCACAAGGCGTCGGACGAGGGCGTCGCCTGCGTGGAGCGCATCGCCGGGCTCGAGGGCGAGGTTTGCTACGACGCGATTCCGTCGGTGGTCTACACCTCCCCCGAGATTGCGGCGGTGGGACGCACGGAGCGGCAGCTGGCCGAGGACGGGATTCCGGCGCGCAAGGGGGTCTTCCCCTTCAGGGCCAACGGGCGCGCGGTCTCGCTGGGAGAGACGGCCGGGATGGTCAAGGTGCTGGCCTGCGCCGAGACCGATCGCCTGCTGGGTGTGCACATCATCGGTCCGCGCGCCGGCGACCTGATCGCCGAGGCCGCGGCCGCGATCGCGCGCGGCGCCGCCAGCCGGGATCTGGCCGGCGCCTGCCACGCGCACCCCACGCTCTCCGAGGCGCTCGGCGAGGCCGCGCTCGCGGTCGACGGCCGAGCGATCCACGCCTGACGGGCCGAGCCCTCTTCGACCAAATCCGTCTATTCCTCCGCCGCTGTGCTAGAATGAGACTCGCATAATCCAATGATTTCCATATGCCCAACTGAGAAAACGGACTTGCGATTCGGAAAAGACGCTCCATGAAAGAGAAACCGCAGATTCTGATCCTGTTGCCGGCGCTGTTGCTCGGCGCCGGTTGCCAGCGGGCCGAGCCGGTCGGTGTGGACGGAGGCGCGGACGCGGACACGGACATGGACACCGACACCGACACGGACGCCGACGCCGACGCCGATTCCGACACCGACACCGACACCGACACCGACACGGTCGCCCAGGATCCGATCATATTTTCTCTGGCAAATGATTTGGAGTTCGACATCTACGTCGGATGGGCCTGGGAGGCCGAGGACTGGCTGTTGTGCTCGCAGCAGGCCGGCGGATCCTGGCAGGGCTGCCACTTCGAGAAGCCGTGGTGCACGCTCTACTGCGACGAGGTGGATCCCGGCGGCTGGTGCTGCATGGACTGCGGCTGGAACCCGGCGGTGCGCGTGATCCATCCCGGCGAGACGCTCGAGCTGCACTGGGACGCGCTGCTGCGCGCCGAGGACTGGGATCACTGCGCAGACGGCTGCGCCTGCTACCGCGAGCAGTCTCCGACCGTCGGCGGTTATCGGGCCGAGGCGCATGTCTACGATCAGATCGAGTGCTGGCTCGAGCAGTGCGAAGAGGACGAGGACGGCGTGATCCAGGGCGCCGGCACCACGGGCGACCCTATGATCTACGACGCCGAGTTCGAGATTCCCTGCCCGGATGAGATCGTGCAGCTCGCGCCGGCCGAGTGACGGCCGGCTCGTCTCGACCAGCGGGATGACGTATGCTCGCCACGATGAGCCCGGCGAGCGCATCGGACGGCGGACCCGCGATCCGGTCGCGGGTCTGGAACCGCGACTTCTTTCTGCTCTGGCAGGGGCAGCTGGTCTCGGCGGCCGGGGACGCTGCCTGGCAGGTCGCGCTGGGGTTCTGGCTGCTCGAGACCACGGGCTCGGCCGCGATCACCGGCGGCGTGTTCGCGGCCGGGGTGCTGCCGCGCGCGCTGGTGGCGCCGCTGGCCGGGGTGCTCGCCGACCGCATCAGCCGCAAGCGGATCCTGATCGCGGCAGATCTGCTGGCCGGCTTGGTCGCCGTGGCCGTGGGCGCGGCGGCCCTGTGCGGAGCACTGCAAGTCTGGATGGTGCTGGTCGCGGCCGGGGCGCTGGGGCTGGCCGCGGCCTTCTTCCACCCGGCGGCCGAGGCGCTGGTGCCGGACCTGGTTCCGCGGCAGGGCCTGGTCCGCGCCAACTCGTCGCTGGCGGTGGTCAACTCCGCGGCCTCGCTGCTGGGCAACGGCCTGGGCGGCGTCCTGTTCCGGCTGCTGGGCGCCGGGTTGCTGTTCGTGGCCGACGGCGTCTCCTACCTGCTCTCGGCGATCTCAGAGGCGTTCATCCGCGATCCCGGCTCCACCGCTTTGCACGACGACGCGCCGCGTCCCGGGGTGCTGGCCGATCTGCGCGAGGGGCTGGCCTGCGCCGCGGGCGCGCCGGGTCTGCGCGGGTTGCTGGCGGTGACCGCGGTGATCAACTTCTTCGGCACGGCCGCGATGTTTCTCTTGCTGCCGATGTGCCAGCGCAGCGAGCTGCTGGGCGCTGTCTGGTACGGGGCGATTCTCGGCGCCTTTGCCGCGGGCGGCCTGGCCGCGCTGGCGCTCGGCTCGCTGACAGATCTCTCGCGGGGACGGCGTTTCGCCACGCTGATCGGTTTCGGAGCCCTCGACGGACTGGCCTTCGCCCTGCTGCCCTGGGCGGCCTGGCCCGCGGCGATGGCGGCGCTGGCCGTGATCGTCGGTTTTTGCACCTCGGTGGAGAACATGCTCTTGATGTCCGCGATGCAGGCCGCGGTCGAGGATCGACTGCGCGGCAAGCTGTTCGGGCTGAGGGGATCGCTGGTGCTGGGGCTGGTGCCGCTGGCGATGCTGGCCGGCGGAGCGGCGGCCGAGCGCTGGGACGAGCGGGTCCTGATCAGTCTCGCCAGCGCCGCGGTGCTGCTGGCCTTCGCCGCCCTGATCCCGCTGGCGGCCGCCCGCCGCCTGCTGGCCTTCGACGATTGAGCCGATCTCCGGATGCGAACGCGAATATGACTTGCGTCGTATTCTAGAAGATGGAAGACGTGACTCCGAGCGGAGCTGTCCGGGAGGTGCCGAATGGATATCTACTCGCTGTTGCGCGGAGCCGAGGGGCTGACCGACTTCGAAGACGAGGCGCTGCGGCGCCTGGCCGACGCCGCCCGGCTGGAGGACTACAGCTCGGGGCAGGTGGTGCTGCGCCTCGGCCAGAGCGTGGACGAGCTGGGCGCGGTGGCCGGAGGCCGGCTCGAGGCGCGAGACGACCGGGGCGGCTCCGCCGGCGAGATCGGGGCGGGCGGCCTGATCGGTGAGATGAGCCTGCTGACCGGCGAGCCGGCGATCGCGGTCGTGATCGCGGTCGAGCCGAGCCGCGTGGTCTGGATGCCGCACGACGCGGTCGCCGAGGAGCTGGGCAGGAACCCGCGGGCCTCGCGCTCGCTGGCCCGGCTGTTGACCGAGCGGCTGACCCGCCGCGCCGACGATCCGGCACAGCGCGAGGCTGTCGATCGGGCCCGCCGCACCGCGGTGCCGGAGGGCGGCGGCGGCGGCACGGCCGTTCTGGTGCTGAACCTGGGCAGCTCCTCGATCAAGTACGCCCTCTTTCGCGGCGACGAGCGGCGCGCCGGCGGGCTGGTGGAGAAGATCGGCCTGGCCGGATCGCGGATCGTACA
>CAZHCG010000049.1:0-29739 GCA_964530995.1 uncultured Myxococcales bacterium | reverse complement strand
CCGACACCGATACCGATACCGACACCGACACCGACACCGACACCGATACCGACACGGACACCGACACGGACACCGACACGGACTCCGACACCGACACCGACACGGCGGAGCTCTGCCCCGAGCCGCCCTACGTCTGCAAACCGGCCCCGGCCTGTACCAACTTCGGCGGTGAGATAGTTGCCGGCTACTACTGCTCCGGACCAGCCGTTTGCTGCAACGAGAACCCCTGACCCCACACCTGATTGGTAATCCACACCGCACCCGCCCCACGCGACAAGCGGCGGCTGCCGTGGAACGCTTCGCCCGGCAGGGCTGCCGTCTACCGATCAAATCTGCTCTCTTCCCTTTGCTCGTGCGCGCGGGTAGACTCGCCGGCGAGATGTCCTGGACTCTCGAGGATATTCCGGATCAGCGGGGCAGGCTGGCGCTCGTGACCGGGGCCAATAGAGGGCTCGGCTACCACACGGCGCTGGAGCTGGCGCGGCGCGGCGCGCGGGTTGTGCTCGCCTGCCGCGACGCCGATCGGGGAAAGGCCGCGCTGGGCCGGCTGCGCGAGGAGATCCCCGGCGCCGAGATCGAGCTGGAGCTGCTCGACCTGGCCGACCTGGCCTCGGTGCGCGCTGCGGCCGAGCGCTTCTCGGCGAGCCGTGAAAAGCTCGATCTGCTGGTCAACAACGCCGGAGTGATGGCGCTGCCTCGCCGTACCACGGCCGACGGCTTCGAGATGCAGATCGGCGTCAACCACCTCGGCCACTTCGCGCTGACCG
This sequence comes from uncultured Myxococcales bacterium, assembly GCA_964530995.1. Lineage (GTDB taxonomy): Bacteria > Myxococcota_A > Polyangia > JAAYKL01 > JAAYKL01 > CAZHCG01. The sequence goes on along the minus strand of CAZHCG010000049.1, from coordinate 28,972 downwards.
GCCTGCTGCTGCCGCGGCTGGCCGCCTCGGAGGGAGCGCGCGTCGTGACCGTCTCGAGCCTGATGCACCGCCGCGGCCGGATCCGCTTCGACGACCTCTGCTGGGAGCGCGAATACCGCAAGTGGGGCGCCTACTGCCAGAGCAAGCTGGCCAACCTGCTGTTCGCCTTCGAGCTGCAGCGGCGGCTGGAGGCCTCGCGGCTGCCGCTCTCGTCGCTGGCCTCCCATCCCGGCTACGCCGACACCGCGCTGCAGACCGCCGGCGCCGAGATGTCCGGCTCGCGGCTCGCGGCCGGGTTGATGCGGCTGGGCGGACGCCTGCTGGGACAGAGCGCGGCGGTCGGAGCCTGGCCCTCGCTGCGCGCCGCCACCGATCCGGAGGCGCGAGGCGGAGACTACTTCGGTCCCTCCAGGCTGCTGGAGACGTCCGGGCCGCCGCGCCGCGCGCGCTGCTCGAAGCGGGCGCTCGACGAGCGCGACGCCCGCCGGCTGTGGGACATCTCCCGGGAGCTGACCGGCGTGGGCTACGACGAGCTGGCGCCTCGAGCGGAGAATTGAGCACGGAAGAGCCCGCCCGATGAAGTCACGGGGAAAGCTGGGCCGCTGGCTCAAGCTGGCCGGGATGAGCGGCTCGGTGGCGAGCGGCTACGCGGGCAACCGCCTGCTGTCCGCGCTGGGTCTCGACAGGCGGGGCGGACGTTTGAACGCGACCCACGCGCGCGCCGGAACGCGGATCGCCCGCACGCTCGGCGAGCTCAAGGGCCCGGTGATGAAGATGGGCCAGATGGCCTCGATCGCCGCGGACATGCTGCCTCCCGAGATCGCCGAGCCGCTGGCCACGCTGCGCAAGGACGCGCCTCCAGTCGACTACGAGGTGATCGCCTCCCAGCTGGAGCACGAGCTGGGCGAGACCCCCGAACGCCTCTTCGCCGGCTTCGATCGCGAGCCGTTCGCCGCCGCGTCGATCGGCCAGGTGCACCGCGCCGTGACCGACGACGGACGCGAGGTGGCGGTCAAGGTGCAGTACCCGGGCGTCGACCGCTCGGTGGACGCCGACCTGGCTCACATGAAGCTGGCGATGCGCGTCGCCGGCCTGTGGCGCCGCCGCCCCGAGTCGTTCGAGCGCTTCTTCGCCGAGGTCTCCGATCGGCTGCACGACGAGCTGGACTACACCCACGAGGCGGAAAACGCGCGGTTGCTTGGCGACTACCACCGCGACCACGACTTCGTGCGCGTCCCCGAGGTCGTCGGAGAGCGCAGCGCGCAGCGGGTGCTGACGCTGACCTATCTCGGCGGCGACCCGATCGAGCGGGCCAGGCACTACCCGGCCGAGGCCCGCGATCGGATCGGCGAGAACCTGATCCGGATGCTCTACGGAGAGATCTTCGGGCTGGGAGCGATGCACGCCGATCCCAACCCGGCCAACTTCGCCTTTGCCCGGGACGGCAGCTTCGCCCTCTACGACTTCGGCGCGGTCAAGCGCTTCGCCGACTCGGAGCTGCGCGGGCTGCGCGGCTTGGTGCTCGGCGCGATGCAGCGCGACTACGACGCGATCGAGCAGGGGATGCGCGAGCTGGGGGCGCGCGACCTGGAGGGCCCCCCGGTGAAGCCGGAGGTGTACGCCGAGTGGCGCGAGCTGCTCGCCCCGGCGCTCGACCGAGAAGAGCCCTACGACTTCGGGGCCTCGACCCTGCACCGCGAGGCGATCGCGATGCTGCCCCGCTACCGCGAGCAGGTCAGGTCGTTCCGCCTCCCGATCGGGCTGATGCTCGTGCAGCGCACCAACGTCGGCCATTTCGGAAACCTGCGCTACCTGGGAGCCCGGGCGCGGGTCGAGCGCGTGCTGCGCGAGTGCCTCGAGCTTACCGAGACGCAGCTGTCGTGACAGTTTCGGGATTTGATCCCTGAATTGACACAAGAACAGACAAGTACTACAAAACAAACATGATTCGACGAACACTGGAGGCGCATCTGCGCGACGTGGCGGGACCTTTCCCCGTGGTTTTCCTGACCGGGCCCCGTCAGTCGGGAAAGACGACCCTGGCCCGGGCCACCTTCCCGGGGTTCGAGTACCGGTCGCTCGAGGACCTTTCGAATCGCAAAGAAGCGCTCGAGGACCCGCGCGGCTTCCTGGGCCGTCTGGAAGGCGCGCCCGGGATCGTCATCGACGAGGCGCAGCGGGCTCCAGACCTCTTTTCCTACTTGCAGGGATTCGTGGACGAGGGACGCGCCGGTCCGGTGATCCTGACCGGATCGCAGCACTTTCTCCTCAGCGAGAAGATCAATCAGTCGCTGGCCGGGCGAGCGGCGATCCTCGAGCTGCTGCCGTTCTCCTACGGCGAGCTGGTCGGGCGCCCGGCGCGTTCCCCGGAAGAGATCGCGCGGCGTCTGGTACCGAAAGAGCAGACCTGCAATCACGAGCCGGAGGAGATCCTGGCGGGCGGCCTCTACCCGCGGATTCACGATCGGGGGCTGGATCCGTCGCTGTGGATAGACGGCTACGTCCGAACCTACATCGAGCGCGACGTGCGCACTCTGACCAGCGTCGGCGACCTGGACACCTTCGCCCGCTTCGTGGCTCTCTGCGCCGGCCGCAGCGGTCAGCTGCTCAACATGTCGGCCCTGGGAGCCGACGCGGGAGTCGACCAATCGACTGTCAAGAGATGGATATCGCTTCTACGAACCAGCTACATCATCGACCTGCTGCAGCCCCACCACCGCAACTTCCGCAAACGGATCGTCAAGCGCCCCAAGCTCTACTTCCTGGATACGGGCCTGATGTGCCATCTGATCGGTATCACCGGTCCCGATCAGCTCGTCCACCATCCCCTGCGCGGAGCGATCTTCGAGACGTTCGTCTTCTCCGAGCTGACCAAGTCCTTCCTGCACAACGGACAGCGGCCGCGGCTCTCGTTCTGGCGGGACTCCAGAGGCCGCGAGGTGGATGCGCTGCTCGAGCGCGGAGAGAGGCTCGTGCCGTTCGAAGCCAAGTCCGGGCAGACCGTGACCGGCGAGTTCCTGGACGGCCTGGACGAGTTCGTCCGCATCTCCGAAGGAGACGGAGGCGTGCTGGTCTACGGAGGAGACAGCTCCTACGAGCTCAGGGGACACCTGGTCTGCTCTTGGGCGCACCTGAGCTGACAAAAAGCCGCCTTCGAAAAAACGAGAGCGCTACTCGGCCGATTTTTCGGACAGCAGGATCCGGGCGTCCACGATCGAGAGGCCGTCCTTGCGGGCGATCACCGGGTTGAGGTCCATCTCGCGGATCCGCGGGTAGGACTCGATCACCTCCGAGATGGTCATCAGCAGGTCGGCCAGCGCCCGCTTGTCGATCGGCGGCTTGCCCCGGTAGCCGTTCATGATCGGCTCCGACTTGATCTCGGAGACCATCTGCTCGGCGGCGTGGCGCGTGATCGGCAGCACGCGGAAGACCACGTCCTTGAGCACCTCGACGAAGACCCCGCCCATCCCGAACATGATCACCGGTCCGAACTGCTCGTCGAGCTTGGTGCCGATGATCACCTCCATGCCCCGCTCGGCCATCGGCGAGACCAGGCAGCCGCGGATGTCGGCGTCCGAGCGGTAGCTTCGCGCGCGCTCGCAGATCGCCTCGAACGCCCCGCGGATCGCCTCCTCTCCCTCGAGGTCGAGCTCCACCCCGCCGGAGTCGGACTTGTGCAGGATCTGGGGCGAGACGATCTTGAGCGCCACCCTGCCCTCCATCTCGGCGGCGAGACGCACCGCCTCGTCGGCCGACCCGGCCAGCCGATCGTCCGAGACCGGCGCGTCGTGCAGGCTCAACAGGCACTTGGCCTCGTGCTCCAGCAGGGCGTCCCGTCCCTCCTCGACGGCTCGCTCGAGGATCTCGGCCCCGCCCTCGCGGGCGTTCTTGCCCCAGTCGAAGACGAAGTTGTGCCTGCGGTGCGGCAGGTCCAGGTAGCGGCCGCGCTCGCTGAGCGCCGAGACGCACTTGCAGGCGATATCCACCGAGTCGTGGACCGGGATCCCGTAGTAGCGCAGCAGCTCCAGCGAGTGCGGTCGCTCGAAGTCGAACAGGCTGTGGACCACGATCGGCTTGCCCGTGAGCTGGACCAACTTACCCATCTGGTGCGCCGCGTCCTCCTCCATGAATTTCAGTCTCTCGGCGAAGCGGATCCCGTACCCGCCGAACAGCCCCACCAGCAGCAGGCCACCGATCTCCTCGTCCTCGAGCAGGATCCTGGCGCACTCTGCGAAGATCGACGGATCGGAATCGGTGCTGCCCGCCACGTCGATCGGATTGGCCAGCGAGGCGTTGGGCGAGAGCACTTCGGCCAGCTTCCGCCTGGTCTTCTCTCCCAGCTCGGGTACCTCGACGCCGTAATCGGTGGTCAGCAGGTCGGTCGCGATCGTCGCGTGGCCCCCGCCGTCGGCCAGAACCGCCACCTTGTTGTTGCGAATCGGCGCCAGGTTGCTGAGCGCCTCGGCGACCGGGAACAGCTCGTCGGAGTTGTCGACCGCGATGATCCCGGCGCGCCTGAAGGCGGTGCGCGCCACCTCGGAGATGCCGGCCAGCGCTCCGGTGTGCGATCCGGCCGAGCGCGCGCCCTTGGCCGAGCGTCCGCTCTTGAGCAGCACGATCGGCTTGGCCAGCGTGGTCTTGTGGGCCTGCTGCAAGAAGGCGCGCCCCTCGCTGACGCCTTCCACGTAGACCATGATCGCCCCGGTCTTGGGATCGGAGGTGAAGAACTCCAGGTACTCGTGGAACTTGAGGTCGGCCTCGTTGCCCACGCCCACGTAGTAGGAGAACCCTTTTTGGCTCTTGATCTGCGCCTCGGTGATCAGCGCCAGCGCCATGTTGCCGCTCTGGGTCAGCAGCGCCAGATCGCCCATGGGCACCGACTCCAGGCCGACGAGATTCATCTTCTTGTGGACGTTGATCATCCCCGAGGTGTTGGGACCCACCAGCCGCAGGCCGTACTTGCGCGCCACCTCCACCGTCTCGCGCTGGAGGTGCATGCCCTCCTCGCCCAGCTCGCCGAACCCGCCGGCGATGATCACGGCGCCGGCCACGCCCCGCTCGCCGCACTGGCGTAAAATGGCCGGCAGGGTCCTGGCCGGGGTGGTGATCAGCGCCAGGTCGACCGGCTGTTCGATCTCGCCGATGCTGGGGTAGCACTCCAGCCCCAGCACGCGGTCCTCCTTGGGGTTGACCGGGAAGATCCGGCCCTCGTACCCGCCGTCCAGCAGGGCGCGGATCGCCTGATAGCCGCGCTTGCTCTCGTCGCGCGAGGCTCCCACCACGGCTACCGACTGGGCGTCGAAGATTCGCTTGAGGCTCATCCTGCTACCTCCCCTCGAAGACCGGCTCGCGCCTCTCGGCAAAGGCTCGCACCCCCTCGTGCCAGTCGTCCGTTTCCATGCAGCTCAAGACGGCCTGGGTCTCCAGGGCCAGCACCGTCTCCAGGTCGAGCGCGGCCGGCTGCTGCAAGCGTCGCTTGGCCAGCCGCATCGAGAGCGGAGCCTTGGCCGCCAATTCGCGCGTCAGCTCGCCGGCACGCCGCTCCAGCTCGGCCTCGGGCCAGCAGCTCAGCGCCAACCCGACCTCGACCGCCTCGCGCCCGTCGATCGCGCGCCCGGTGTAGATCAACTCCTTGGCGCGTGCGATTCCGACCAGCGCCGGCAGATGGCGCGTCGAGCCGCCGCCGACGAAGGTGCCCAGCGAGGTCTCGGTGAACGCCAGCGTGGCCCGCTCGGCGATCAGGATCAGGTCGCAGCACAGCGCCAGCTCGGCTCCGGCCCCGCGCGCCGGTCCGTTGATCGCGGCCACGACCGGGATCGGAATCCGGTAGAGGCGGCGCGCGACCTCGTGCGCCAGCTCCAGGTAGGCGCGCTGGTCGGCGCGCGTGCGCTTCCCCGCGCCGTGCTGCTTCAGATCCGCTCCGGCGCAGAAAGCCTGCTTCTCTACGCCGTCCTTGCGGCGCACCGATCCGGTCAGCAGCGCGGCGCGCACCCCGTCGTCGGACTCGAGGCGATCGAACGCCTCGAGCAGCTCGCGGTACATCTGCTCGGTGACGGCGTTCATTCGCTCGGGTCGATCGAGCCGCACGGTGGCGACCCCGTTTGCGATCTCCAGGCGAATCGTCTCGTAGCTCATCTGCCTCGTCCTCTCCCGGCCGTTCTAGTCGATCACCTCGCGCTCGGCGTTTTCCACGGCCTCGTCCAGCAACGAACGCCATTCGACTCGCTCCTCGAGCGCGCGGGCGCGCCGGAAGTTGCCGCGCGTCTCGGGGTGCCGAGGAACGAACAGCGTACAGCAGTCGTCGTGGGGGCGAACAGAGATATCGAAGCTGCCGATCCGCCGCGCCAGCTCGATCGTCTCGGCCTTGTCGAAACCGACGAGCGGCCTCAGGATCGTGCTGGCGGCGGCCTCCTCCACCGCGGCCAGGTTGGCCAGCGTCTGGCTCGCAACCTGGCCCAGGCTCTCCCCGGTGGCCAGCGCCTCGATCCTCTCCCGCGCGGCCAGCCGCGCGGCGATGCGCAGCATCGCGCGGCGGTAGAGGATCACCAGGTAGGAGGCCTCGGCGCCGTCGCGCAGTGCCTCCTGCATTTCGGCGAACGGCACCGCGTAGAGGACCAGGCGGCGCTGCCGGCGAGCCAGCAGCCGCGCCAGCTCGCGCGCTTTGTGCAACGCTCCGTCGCCGGTGTAGGGAAAGGCGTGGAAGTAGACCGCGGCCAGCTCCAGGCCGCGCTTCTGCAGGAGGTGGCCGGCGACCGGCGAGTCGATCCCTCCCGAGAGCAGCAGCAGCGCCCGCCCGGAGGTGCCGACCGGCAGCCCGCCCGCTCCCTTCTCGCGCCCGGTCCAGACGAACGTCCAGCGCGATCCGACCTCGATTCCCACCTCGAGCTGCGGGCGCTCCAGGTCGACGGCCAGCCCGGTCGCGGCGACCACGTCGGCTCCCACCGCGCGCTCGATCTCGGCCGAGGTCTGCTCGAAGCTCTTGTCGGCCCGCTTGGCCGAGATGCGAAAGCTGCCCGCGCCGATCGCGTCCTGCTCGGCCAGCTCCACGGCGGTGCGCCGGATGTCCTCCGGGCTCCGCCGGCAGAAGACGCCCGGCGAGTACGACGAGAGGCCGAACACCCAGCGCAGGCGCTCGACCAGGTCCTCGTCGGCCGCGCCCGCCAGCAGGATCCGGCCGTGCTCGCGGTGCAGGCTCAGATCCTCCCGGCCGGCCAGCGCGCGGCGCACGTTGCGCTCCAGCGCCGCCTCGAAGACCCCGCGGTTGCGTCCCTTGAGGAACAGCTCGCCCCAGCGCAAAATCGCGCCCGGTCCGACCGGCGGATCGTCCTTCATCCTCCCGCTCCGGCGCGGCCGGAGCGCACATTTCGGACCGCGCTCGCGAAGGCAACGCAGGCCTCCTCGATCTCCTCGCGCGTCGTGTCGAAGCTCAGGCTGATCCGCAGCGCTGCCTCGCCCCCTTCCAGGCCGGCCTCGCGCAGACAGCGCGGCGGCTCCGAGCTCGAGGCGTGGCAGGCCGATCCGGCCGAGGCCAGGACTCCCTCGGCCTCCAGCGCGTGGAGCAGCACCTCGCTGCGCGCGCCGGCGACCGCGAGCACCGCGATTCCCGGCGCCCGCCGCGCCGGGTCGCCCAGCGTTCGGACCCCGCCCGGCTCGGTGCCGACGCGCTCCAGCAGCAGATCGGTCAGCTCTCGCATCCAGCGCGCGCCCCGCTCGCGGCGCTCGACGAGCAGGCGGGCCGCCTCGCCGAAGCCGCTGATCCCGGCCGCGTCGAGCGTTCCCGGCCGCACTCCCCGCTGCTGGTCCCCGCCGCGGATCAGGGGGCGCGGCGCGGATTCGGGCCTGTACAGCAGCGCTCCGACTCCCTGGGGCCCGTGGATCTTGTGGGCCGAGATCGCCAGCGTGTCGACCTCGCGCGGGTAGTCCAGCCGCGGCAGCTGGGCCAGCGCCTGGACCGCGTCCACGTGCACCCGGCAGCGGGGCGCGATCCGCTTGACAGCGCGCGCCGCCTCGGCGACCGGCTGCACGGTTCCCATCTCGTTGGCCACGTGGATCAGCGCCACCAGCGCGGTGCGATCGTCGACCGCGGCGGCGATCTCGGCCACGTCGACCATGCCGCTCGCGCCCGCCGAGATCTTCGTCACGCGGGCTCCCGCCTCGGCGGCCGCGGCGCAGGCTTCCTCGACCGCGGAGTGCTCCACGCTGGAGATCACGATGCCGTCGCGGCGACCGCGCGGAACGCAGCCCAGCACGGCGGTGGTGTCCGACTCGCAGCCCCCGGAGGTGAACGCCAGCTCCCACTTCCCGGAGCCGACCGCCTCCAGCACGCGCCGCCGCGCCCCGTCCACGGCGCTCGCCGCGGCCAGACCCCGCCGGTGCGGCGAGGAGGCGTTACCGAAGCCGTCGCCCATCGCGCGCACGACGGCGTCGATCACCTCGGGCCAGGGGCGAGTCGTTGCCGCGTTGTCGAGGTAAATCTCGCGCATTCCCGCTCCCGTCGCACGCTGGGATCGATTTCCGCCCGCGGGGCGGACGGCGCAGGCGGCTCAGCTGTCGGCGGGCGGGACCACGTCCACGAGCTTGCGGCCCTTGCGCGAAATGAACTGCACGACGCCCGGCTGCAGGGCGAAGAGAGTGTAGTCGCGGCCGCAGCCCACGTTGCGTCCGGCGTGGAAAGAGGTGCCGCGCTGGCGGACGATGATGTTCCCCGGAGCGACGCTCTGACCGCCGAACTTCTTTACGCCCAGGCGCTTTCCCGCGGTGTCGCGACCGTTCCTCGAGGATCCCTGTCCCTTCTTGTGTGCCATCGTCGACCTCCCGCCGTTAGCCGTTGATCTTGGTGACGCGCAGCCGGGTGAACGGCTGGCGATGTCCGTGTTTGCGGCGGTAGTTCTTGCGCTTCTTGAACTTGAAGACCACCTTCTTGGGAGCGCGCCCCTGCTCGACGATCTCCGTTTCCACCGAGGCTGATTTCACGGTCGGCGTGCCGATCTCGACCTTCGAGCCCTGGCCGACCATCAAGACGCGATCAAAAACCAGCTTGTCGCCGGCGTCTCCCTCGAGCTTCTCGACGGCGAAGACGTCCCCGTCCTGGACGCGGTACTGCTTGCTGCCCGTGCTGATCACAGCGTACATAATCGAGCTCCTTGAATATCCCGCGCCTCTCACGGGCGCGCGCCGGGCATGCCCCGGCCGAGCAGGGGCGGTATTTTACCCGCGAATCGCGTGTGATCAAGCGGATTTTTTCACCCGGTAGCCCATCAGCCTCAGCGGCCGGGCCGCGCCGCTGATCGCGACCGCGTCGCCGAACGCGACCGGGAAGACCACGTGCGGCCCGTCGACGTAAAGCCGGGCGCTGGTCGTCCGCGAGCGCACCTTGAGCGGCTCGCCGGGATCGACGAAGCCCGCGACCAGCTCGGGAGGGCGGATCGCGCCGATCCCGCCGTAGGGGAACGGCTCGCGGACCACGTACTGCAAGCGCTGCGAGTCGGCGGCCATCTCCCGACCTCCGGCGGCGCGAATCGCCGCAGTGGACCCGGCGGCGGTGGCGATCCAGATCCCGGACGACATCTGCTGTTCGACGCGGCCGTCGACGCCGATCTCGTAGCGCGAGGTCGAGGCCGGGCACTCGTGGCAGAACAGCACGTCGTTCAGCGAGCGCGCGGTGACGACCTCGCCGTTGACGCGCACCTCCATGCGGTACAGCCCGGTGGGGGCCAGGCTGCCGTCCAGCGCGCGCTCCAGCAGCTCCTCGAAGTCGTCGGCCGCGCCCGCGGTCAGGTATCCGATCGAGGTCTCGGGCGAGGAGTTGATCGCCAAAACCGGGGTGTCGGCCACCGCGTGGGAGACGTGCAGCACCGTTCCGTCGCCGCCGACGGTCACCACCAGGTCGAAGTCGTCCGGATCGACGCCCTTGAGATCGTCGCGCCAGCTGGCTTCCACGCTGTGAGATCGCAACACGCGGCGCACGGTCTCCATCGAAGCGCGGTGCGCCTCGTGGGCCCGCACCAGCGGCTCGACCAGCGGATCTTGCCTGGCGACCAGCTCGGCGATCAGCTTGGAGCGGGTCTCGCCCGGCAGCTCCGTGTAGGTGGAGCGCCGGTGCACGACCAGGATGCGACGCGCGTCCATGACGGCGGCACTCTATCGCCCCCGGCCGAACCGTTCAAGACCGCGCGCCGCCTCGGCTCTCCTCCGCTTTCCTTGAGGTGGCAAAAAACGCAGCCAATTCTTGCTCCGCCCCCATTTCGGTACAAATTTCCTGCTCGAGGGCAAAAAACGACTACTCCCGAGAGGAAGGGGCGAGCAGATGAGTGAAAGAAGACCGACCAGGGGCGAAAGCAAGTGCCCGGTCACGGGCGAGACGGCCGAGCCGAACAGCATGAGAGGGACTTCGAACCGGGACTGGTGGCCCAACCAGCCGAACCTGAAGATTCTCCACCAGCACTCGGCGCTGTCGAACCCGATGGAGGACGGGTTCGACTACGCGGCCGAGTTCGCCGATCTCGACTACGAGGCGCTGAAGAAGGACCTGCGCGCGCTGATGACCGATTCGCAGGACTGGTGGCCCGCCGACTGGGGGCACTACGGGCCGCTGTTGATCCGCATGGCGTGGCACAGCGCCGGCACCTACCGCGTCGGCGACGGGCGCGGCGGCGGGGGCACCGGCGCCCAGCGCTTGGCCCCGCTGGGCAGCTGGCCGGACAACGCCAACCTCGACAAGGCACGCCGCTTGCTGTGGCCGATCAAGAAAAAGTACGGCAAGCGGATCTCGTGGGCCGACCTAATGATCCTGGCCGGCAACTGCGCGCTCGAGTCGATGGGCCTCGAGATTTTCGGCTTCGGCGGCGGGCGCGAGGACATCTGGGAGCCGGAGGAGGACGTCTACTGGGGCACCGAGACCGAGTGGCTCGGCGACGAGCGCTACTCGGGCGGCCGGGAGCTCGAGAACCCGCTGGCCGCGGTGCAGATGGGCCTGATCTACGTCAACCCGGAGGGGCCGAACGGCGAGCCGGACCCGCTCGCGGCGGGCCGCGACGTCCGCGAGACGTTCGCGCGCATGGCGATGAACGACGAGGAGACCGTCGCGCTGGTCGCTGGCGGGCACACCTTCGGCAAGTGCCACGGCGCTGGCGATGCGAAGCACGTGGGCCCCGAGCCCGAGGCCGCGCCCCTCGAGGAGATGGGGCTGGGCTGGAAGAGCAGCTTCGAAAGCGGCAAGGGCGGAGACACGATCACGAGCGGGATCGAGGGCGCCTGGAAGCCCAACCCGACCAGCTGGGACATGGGCTACCTGAAGGTGCTGCTCGAGTACGAATGGGAGCTGGTCGAGAGCCCGGCCGGCGCGCACCAGTGGCTGGCCGTGGACGTGGACGAGGAGGACATGGTCGTCGACGCCCACGACCCGACGAAGAAGCACCGGCCGATGATGACCACCGCGGATCTGGCGCTCAAGCTCGACCCGATCTACGCGCCGATCGCCAAGCGCTTCCACGACAACCCGGCCGAGTTCGAGGACGCCTTCGCCCGGGCGTGGTTCAAGCTGACCCACCGCGACATGGGGCCGAGGTCGCGCTACCTGGGGCCCGAGGTGCCGACCGAGGATCTGATCTGGCAGGATCCGATCCCGGCGGTCGACCACGAGCTGGTCGGCGAGAAGGAGATCGCGGCCCTGAAGTCCGAGATCCTGGGCTCGGGGCTGTCGATCCCCGAGCTGGTCGCCACCGCCTGGGCCTCGGCGTCCACCTTCCGCGGATCCGACATGCGCGGCGGGGCCAACGGCGCGCGGATCCGGCTCGCGCCGCAGAAGGACTGGGAGGTCAACCAGCCCGAGCAGCTGGCCGGGGTGCTCGGCGCCCTGGAGAAGATCCGGGAGGAGTTCAACGGGGCGCAGATCGGCGGCGTGAAGATCTCGCTGGCCGACCTGATCGTGCTCGGCGGCGCGGCGGCGATCGAGAAGGCGGCCGAGCAGGCCGGCCTGGACGTGGAGGTCCCGTTCGCGCCCGGCCGCATGGACGCGAGCGAGGAGCAGACCGACGCCGAGTCGTTCGCCGCGCTGGAGCCCTGCGCCGACGGGTTCCGCAACTACCTGAAGACCGCCTACTCCGTGCCGGCCGAGCACCTGCTCGTCGACCGCGCGCAGCTCCTGGGCTTGACCGCGCCCGAGATGACCGCGCTCGTCGGCGGCCTGCGCGTGCTGGGCGCGGGTCACGGCGGGTCGAGGCAGGGCGTCTTCACCGACCGCCCCGGCGAGCTGACGAACGACTTCTTCGTCAACCTGCTCGAGATGGGCACCGAGTGGAAGCCGAGCAAGGACGACGCCAACATCTACGAGGGCCGCGACCGCGAGAGCGGCGAGCTCAGGTGGACCGCCACCCGCGTCGACCTGGTCTTCGGCGCGAGCTCCCAGCTGCGAGCGCTGTCCGAGGTCTACGCCTGCGACGACGCCGAGGAGACCTTCGCCAAGGACTTCGTGGCGGCCTGGAACAAGGTGATGAACGCCGACCGCTTCGACCTGGCCTGAGCCGCCGCCCTCCGGGCTGTGCTGGCAGGACCCTCCCGGCGACGCCAAGCTCGACTGGTACGAGGCGCCGGATATCGACGAGCTGATCTCGCTGCTGCGCGGCTGCGTCCACGGCGAGGCAAGCGGTGATTCGTACGTGCGCGGCGTGCGCGGCGTGCCGTAGAGCGCGTTTCATTGGACAGAAAACCGATCTGGGGCTGTTGCGAGAAACCGCTCCAGCTCAGTTCCCCACCATCTCGGCAAGGAAGAACCTCAGCGCCGGCTCGACCACGGCCTGGTGCGCCTCGCGGCCCTCTCCGCTGTCCACCACGAAGCCCCTGACCGCCCTGCTCTCGCTGGCCGCGCAGCGGTGCTCCAGCTCGCGCAGCTTCTCGCCGGGGTGCTTCTCGGGGCATTCGACCGGATCCAGCCCGGCCGGGCCGTAGGCCCGCCCGAAGTCGAAATCGGCCTGGTACTCGGGCCGCTGCCTGGGCCTGAAGCCGGCGGTCTCCACCGAGTGGACGTTGATCGTGGCCACCTCGCGCCTTTCCAGCTCCTCGACCTCGCGGCGCCAGCCGCGGCCCAGGCAGGTGTCGAAGAAGCCCACACCCTCGGGATCGAGGCGGTGCGCGCGGTTCAGCCCCTCGCCGCCGCAGCCGGCCGCCCCGGAGTGGCCGAAGGCGTACCAGCCCTCGACCTCGATCCCGCGCTCGTCGAGCATCTCCGTCACCCTCTCGGAGAAGGCCCGCGGGTCGAAGCCGGGCCAGTTGCCGCCCGCGAAGCGGAAAACCGGCAGGACCAGCACCAGCGGCCGCACCTCGCCGTCCTCGACCATCTCGACAACGATTTGTTGGACGTGATCCATGAACGGGTAGTCTCGCGGATCCTTGCCCCGCTTGGGCTGACCGTGGAAGCCGACCACGACCGGGTGGGTGCCTCCCTCGCGCACGCCCGGGGTCAGCACCAGCCGGTGTCGGTCGGCCGGGTCGTCCATCTCGTAGGCCGCGGCCGGGCCGCGTTTCGGTCGCCAGGAGAAGCGGGTCACGCGCGCCTCCGCCGCCGGGTCCGGCGCGGCCCCCGCGTCGGCCGCCTCGACCGCCGCGTCGCCACCCGCGTCCGCCTCGCCTGCGGCGTCAGCGCCCGGCTCGCCCTCGTGCGATCCGGCGTCCGTTTCCGCCTCGGAGCCGAGCGGCAAACGGTCGGCGTCCCGCTCGGCGCGCGCCGCGGCCGGGGCCGCCTCGGGACGCGCCTCGCCGCCCGGCGGGCCGGCCGAGCAGCCGGCCAGCAGCATGATCGTCGCAATTGATCTCGTCGAAAGCATCGCCACCTCCAGCTCGAATCTCGAGAGGCGATCATTGCAGCTTATCGCCGCGGCGGTAAAGAGGCCGGGCGCGAAGATCGACATCGTCTACCTGGCGGCCTTGCGCTCGATGCGGGCCAGGCGGTGCTCTACCGCCTCGTCCCCCTCGGCCTCCACGGCGCGGCTCGCGTGGTGCGCGGCTCTCTCCCAGTCGCGCTCGCGGTGCTCGTAGTGCTTGGCCAGCGCCAGGTGGGCGACCGCGTCCCCGGGGTCGCGCTCCACCAGCTCCAGCCACAGGTCGCGGGCCCGCCCGCGCTCTTTTCTCCGCGCCGCCTCCCGGGCCGCCAGGTGCAGCGCCGCCCGGCGGTCGTCTCCGGTGGCGGCGTCCCCGGCGCGCCGCAGGTGGGCGTCGGCCCGCTCGTCGAGCCCGGCGGCCAGCGCCGCGGTGGCCAGCCCCAGGTGATCGGCGGCGTGCCGCACCGCCTCTGGATCGCCGTACATCCGATCCAGCGCGCCGCCCAGCGCGGCCAGCGCCAGCAGGTCGAGCGCGTTGTGCTCCATCACCGCCGCGATCGGAGCGGCCGGCCCGCCGCGCACGAACTCGGCGTAGACCCCCGGGATCTCGGCGCCCGGGATGTCCCCCTCGCGCTCGAAGCCGAGCACGGCCCGCTCGATGCTCTGCAAGCTGCGATCCGACAGCCTGCGGCCGAAGACGCGCCGCGAAACGTGCAGCAGATCGAGGTGCGGCAGCGCGGCGGCCGGGTTGCGCTGCCGGTTGATCACGAAGCGGGTGTTGATCAGGGGCACGTCGAACGCCCGCCCGTTGAAGGTGACCAGGTAGCCGGCGCCGGCGAGGCGCTCGGCGAGCCACTCGAGCTGGGCCGGCTCTTCGGAAGGATCGCGCGCCAGCGCCTGCTCGACCTCGAACCCGCCGTCGCCGGTGAAGCGCCCCACCCCGACCAGGAACGGAAGCGTGCCGGTTCCGCCGCACAGGCCGGTCGTCTCGGTGTCGAAGAAGCGGGCGCCGCGCGGGTCGAGGCCGCGGAGGCGCGGGTCGCGACCCAGCACGGTCAGGGAGTTTCCGGCGTCGAGATAGCCGGCCAGCGGCTCCTCGCCGCAGAGGTGATCCGCGGGGTAGCGGCGCACGTCGACGCGCAGCGAGCCGTGCGAGTTGAGCACGTCCCGGCCGGGCAGCTCGGATCCGTGCCGCGAAGGATCCGGCGCGGCGGCCCGGCTCGGGCCCGGACGCCCGGGGGCGTGGCGTCTGGAGACGCGATCCATCCGGCGGCGCAGCTCGTCGAGCAGCTCTGGACTGGGCCGCTCGGACGAATCCCACTGCGGAGCCTGTTGCTCGTCGCCAGGCGGATCCCTTCGCTCGCCCTTGCGGATCCCGCGCCGCTCCAGCCTGGAACGCAGCTTGCTCACCGATTCTCCTCCTCGCCCGCCAGCGCGGCCGCGAGCGCGGCGGCCGACTCCTTGAGCGGCGGGCCCTCCCGGCTGGAGGGGCCCACGCACGCCGGGCAGCCGGTCTTGCACGGGCAGCCGCGGATCAGACGCAGCGCGTCGTCCAGGATCGCGCCCAGCCCGGCGAAGGCGCGCTCGCTGAGGCCGACGCCGCCGGCGTGGCCGTCGTAGAGGAACAGCGTCGGCGGGGGCGTCTGGACCGCGCTAGCCAGGTCGCGCGGATCGCACATCAGGCGCATCGCGGCCACGTGGTGCACGGCGCGGCCCAGCGCCTCCAGCCCTTCGACCAGATACCTGCCGCCTTCGCCCGTCAGCCGCGCGGGCGGATTCTCGATCTCGATCCAGAGCCCCTCGGTGTCCAACTCGTGGGGCGGCAACGAGATCACGCCGTAGCCCAGGTTCTCGTGCGAACCGAAGCGGACCTTCTTGAAAGCGCTCAGCTCCTCGACCACGCGCAGGTCGCCGGCCCCGACCGAGGCCGAGGGCAGCTCGCGCCGCTCGCGTTCCTCGGTGATCTTCATCCGCGCCGCCGGGATCGGGATCGTGTAGTACGCAGGCTCGACCTCGCGCACGCGGGCCTCGGCGGCCTCGAGGTCGAGGCTCTCCACCAGGTAGGTGCGTCCCTCGTGCTGGTAGATCGCCTCGGGGTGCAGCTCGCTGCGCGCCGAGCGCAGGTCGACCTCGGCCAGCGGCTCTGCGGAGACTACGTCGATCGCCACCACGCGCCTGCCCTCCACGTCGCGCAGGCCGAACCCGGCCGCCGGGTACTCCGAGCCCAGGTAGCTGGTCCGATCGCCGGCGCGGACCAGCTCGCCCTGCTCGATCAGGCAGTCCAGCGCGGCCGCGGTGTCGGCCGCTCCCAGCGACCCGTAGCCGTCTCCCTCGCGGAACGGCAGCTCGAAGGCGGCGCAGACCAGGTGCGCGAGCAGAATCTCGACGTTGTCCGGCTGCACCAGCGCCACCTCGGGAGAGGACTCGAAGAGGTAGGCCGGCTCGCGCGTCAGGAACTGGTCAATCGGGGCCGAGCCGGCGACCAGCACCGACAGCGACGGGTCGCGCCTGCGCCCGGCCCGGCCCGAGCGCTGGTGGAAGGCGGCGATCGTGCCCGGGTAGCCGGCCAGCACCACCGCGTCCAGCTCGCCGACGTCGATTCCCAGCTCCAGGGCGTTGGTCGCGACCACCGCGTCGACCTCGCCGCGGCGCAGCGCGGTCTCGATCTCGCGGCGCAGCTCGGGCAGGTAGCCGCCCCGGTAGCCGCGCACCCGATCCGGATCGCGGCCCAGCGCGCCGACCCGCTCGCGCAGGGAGCGCAGCACCACCTCGACCCCGCGCCGCGTCTGGCAGAAGACCAGGCTGGTCACGTTCTTTAGAACCAGGTCTGCCGCCAGCCGCGCCGCGACCCGCTGCGACGAGCGCCGCGCGCCCGAGGCCGGATCCAGGATCTCGGGGTTGATCACCACGAAGGTGCGCGGGCCGGTGGGCGCGCCGCTCTCCTCGACCAGCTCGAAGCGCCTGCCGGTCAGCCGCTGGGCCAGCTCGCGGGGGTTTCCGATCGTGGCCGAGCTGGCGGCGAAGACCGGCGCGGCGCCGTGGAAGCGCGCGACCCTCTCCAGCCTGCGCAGCACGTTGGCCACGTGGGAGCCGAACACGCCCCGGTACTGGTGAAGCTCGTCGACTACCACGTGGCTCAGGCCGCCCAAAAAGACGGACCACGAGGCGTGGCGGGGCAGGATCCCGACGTGCAGCATGTCCGGGTTGGTGATCAGTATCCTGGCCTCGCGCCTCGCCACGCGACGTTCGGACTGCGGGGTGTCGCCGTCGTAGACCACGGGGCGGGCGTCGACCCCGGCGCGGGCGGCCAGGGCGCGCACGGCCTCGAGCTGGTCGCGGGCCAGCGCCTTGGTGGGGAACATGTACAGCGCGCGGGCGGTCGGGTCCTGGCGGAGACGGTCGAGCACCGGCGCGTTGTAGCAGAGCGTCTTGCCCGAGGCGGTGGGGGTCGCGACCACGGTGTCGCGCCCGCCGCACAGCAGCTCCCAGGCGCGCGCCTGGTGGCTCCAGGGCGCCTCGACGCCGGAGCGCCGCAGCGCGTCGGCCAGCGTGCGGGAGAGCACCGCCGCGGGCGGGGCGGTCCGCGCGGCGCGAGGCATCTCGGTCAGCTCGGCCGCGATCTCGCCGTCGCAGCCCTCGGACCGCCAGCGCTCGAGCACGGCGCGCAGCCCGGACTGACGATCGAGGCGTTCGAGGTCTGATTCACCGCTCATCGCAACCGCTAGAGAATGCCACAAGGCGGGTGTCGAATCGAGACGACAGGGTCGGCAAAGCGAAACGCGGAAGCAACGAGCCACCCGTAGGCGGCGCGGGTCAGGTTGCGAGCGCGCGCTCGATCTCGGGGAGGTCCTCGAAGAGGTGGCGGGGCAGGGCGGTGCCGGCCAGCAGCTCCACCAGCCTTCCCTCCTTTGCTGCGAACGGCACCTGCCAGAGGCGCATCTCGCCCACTTTCAGCTCGATGCCCAGCTTCGTGATGTCGGCCCGCTTGTCGAGCCGGTCGAGCACGTACAGCTCGGCACGGCGCTCCAGCGTCTCCGGACCGCGGCAGGCGCCCAGCAGCGGCTGGCGAACGGGCGGGTCGGGATCCTCGCTCGCTTCGATCCCCCGCTCGGACAGCTCGCGGCCCGGGTCCTTGAACAGCTGCGGATGTCGCGTGCGAAAGCCGCCGACCCAGAGGCGCTCGATCGATGAGGCCAGATCGAGCAGCGACTCGCGCGCCCGGTCGGCGGCCGGCGCCGCGCTTTCGATGCGCAGCTCCCAGAGCGGCAGGTACAGCCGTGGGCCGGGCCGCTCGATCTCGGCGGCCGCGAAGCGGACGCGAAACGCGCGCCGCTTGTCGTTCTCGAAGCAGAACGCCAGCTTGCAGCTCGTGCAGCCGAACAGCACGTCGTAGCGCAGGCCGCTGAGCGGTCTCTTGCACTCGGGGCACTCCAGCGGCTCGACCCGAACCCGGCCCACCTCTCACCTCCGCCCATCGAGGTCGCCCCGCGCGAACAGGTCGCTCAGGCGATCCGACAGTGACGATACGGCGTTCAGGATCGGATTTTGGGGCGGAGCGTTGAGCTTCTCCACCTCGATCCGGTCGCCGCGCAGCAGCAGCTCTCCGGGGTAGCGGAACTGCTCCCAGGCGATCGCCGCCGCAACCAGGGCGAACAGGCTCAGCATGGCCACCGCGACCGCCAGCGCAGCCCACGATTCCCCCGAGCCGAGCAGGATCGAGCTGGCGCCGGCGTCGCCCAGCACGGCGATCACGCCGCGCAGGAGACCGCCGGCCAGCATCCCGGCCAGCAGCGCCGCTCCGATCAGCCACCACACGCGCCTGCGGTCGTCCTGGGGAGCGCGGGCGCCCATCGTCCTGCCGGTCACGCCGTCGACGGTCACCCGGTACAGCCTGCCGTGGTGCTCGTAGACGGCGCGCCAGACCGGGTAGAAGACGCGGCGCACGCGGCGCTCGGAGATCTCGGTCTCGTCTTCGACGGTCGCGGCCAGGTGCGTGCCGCCCAGCTGCTCGACGATCCGCTCGGCCCCGATCGTGGGGTGCAGCACGCGCCCCTCGCGAGCCAGGGCGGCCCGACCGCAGGGCTCGAAAGCCAGCCCGGCGTCACCGCTTTCGAGCAGCGCCGAGTGCTCGAGCGCCCAGTCCGGCATCCGCACCGCCGGCTCGACGCGGTGGATCTCTCCGTCCACCACGCGCGTGTCGGCCGCGGGCCGCTTCGAGCCGCGGGAGGCCCCCGGGGCCAGCTTGTCGATCACCAGAAGGCCGCTGCGCCGCGCGCCGATCTCGTTGTAGGGCACGTAGTACAGCTCGGCCGAGCGGAAGCGCGACGATCGCAGCAGCCCGGCCGGGAGCGGGTCGCTGCGCAGCAGGCGCTGCACCGCGCGGCGGGCGCCGACAGCGTCCACCCGCGGAGCCACGCGGTACTCGGGCACGAACGGCAGGCCCTCGACCAGGGCGCGGGCCCCGCACCAGCCGCACGTGACGATCCGGTCCAGCTCGCTGACCCCCACCGGGCCGCTGCAAGTCGGGCAGCGCACCTGCTCGGCGCCGCTCACGATCCCGGCTCCTCGAGGCGGGCGAAGGCGCGGATCGCGATTGCGTACACCGCGGCCGCGGTGGCGCCCCAGGCCAGCAGCGCGACCCACCAGCTGGGTGCGATCGCGGTCTCGATCGCGAACGCGGCGAACGCCCCCAGCGCGACCAGTCCCAGCAGGCGGTCCTTGCGGTTGCTGGTGGAGGGCGGCCAGCTCTCGGCCGCGGCGCGCCCGCCGACCGCGTCGATGATCGCCTCGTAGTCGCGCTCGCCCGCGCGGTAGCGCACCCGCCAGAGCGGAGCGTGGATCAGGGACAGCGCGGGCGGCTCGTCCCCCTCGCCGAACGCCTCGAGCACGTCCTCGACCGGCAGCTCGGGCTCCAGCACCCGGCCGCGCCGCTCCAGCTCGGGATCGTAGCTCTCCAGCTCGCGGCCGAGATCCACGATCTCCTCCAGGTCCTCCACGCCCAGCCCGGCCGCGGCGACCAGCCGGGGGCGACCGCCGCCCGCTCTCTCCACCCGGTAGAACGGAAGATAGATCAGCTCGCTGCTCTCGACCCGCGGCCGGGCCGGGACCTCGAGCTCGCGCATGCGGCGGGCCAGCACCGCGGAGACCTCCCCGGGCTCCAGCACCGGCACCGCGGCCAGCCGCCGCACCCCCGAGACGCCGCCCACGTACAGGGCCGCCGAGCAGAAAGGGCAGCGCAGAAAGTCGCCGCCGGCCCCGACCGGGACGTCGGCCCCGCAGTTGCCGCAGCGAACCGTGAACTCGTCGCTCATGAGTGAAAAAAGCCTACCACACGCACAGAGGTGAACGGAACAGGGGCGAGCAGGGGCGAGGGACGGTCCTGCGATCTTCGACTTGCTTGGGACGCAGGTTGTGATAGTGTTCGCGTGCAGCAGATAAGACGAGGAGACGAGTTTTGCCCCGCGCAGCGCGCATTCACTACCCGGGCGGAGTTTTTCATCTGATCTCGCGTTTCTTCGAGAAGCGCTTCATGCTCGACAGTGACGGGGCTCGCCGGAAGTACCTCGAGCTCGTCGCGCGGACTGCCGGCGCCGTGGACGCGCAGGTGCTGGGCTACTGCCTGATGTCGAGCCACGTCCACATGGTGGTCCGCGCCGGAGACATGCCGCTCGAGCGCCTGTTGAAGCCTGTCAACACGGGGTTCGCCGTCTGGAAGAATCTCCAGCTCGGCGGTCGCAAGGGGCCGGTATTCGCGGATCGCTACAAGGCCATTCTCGTCGACGGCGACGCGTACCTGCTCGAGCTGCTCGCGTATGTGCACAACAACCCGGTGCGCGCGGGCCTCGCCGCGACCGCCGCCGAGAGCGACTGGAGCAGCCATCGGGCGTACGTCGGCCACGAGCCGGCGCCGCGGTGGCTGAACGTCGGGCTCGCGCTCGCCATGCTGAACGAGCGGCCGACGAGGGCGGCGGCGATCTTCGAAGAGTACGTACGCGAGAGACGGTCCGAAGAGCGCAACCCGGTTTTCTCGGGCCAAGGGCACGGGCGCGCGGCCAGGATGGTGATGCGCGCCGTGGGAGACGCGTGGCGCCTGAGCGACGCCGTCGTCGGGGACGACGAGTTCATCGCGAAGGTCCAGCGGGATCTCGCCGAAAGCGACGACCTCGTCACGCGCGGCAGCCTGCAGGACGTCCGCGAGTCTTTTCACCTGGGGACGAGCGGAGCCGAGCGCCCGTCGTTCGCGAGCGTCGTCGAGCTGGCGTGCGAGCAGTGCGGGCTCGACCGCGTCGATTTCGAGTCGCGCCCCAAGTCGGCCGCCGGGATCCTGGCGAGGCGTCTGATAACCCTGGTCTGGGTCCGGCGCTTCGGCGGCACCCAGGCAGAGGTGGCGCGCGGCCTGAAGGTGCTCTCGCCGAACGTGTCGCGCTGGTACGCGGCCGGTGTTCGGTCGCTCGCCGACCTCGAGCCGCTCGTCGACCGCCTCGAGTCGGCCGCGAGAAACGACAAGCTGGCGATGAAAACCGCCTCGAGCGGGAAGGTCCGCTACAGCCTCGAGGTAAGCGATGACACGAATTGAAACGCAGCACCGTCCCAAGCAAGTCGAAGATCGCAGGACCGTCCCTCGCGCCCACTCGCGCCTCACGAGGGGCGGGCGGCGGAGGTGACTCTGGCCACGGCCTCGCGCCAGCCCCGGTAGAGCCTCTCGCGCAACGCTGGGTCCATCCGCGGCTCGAATCTCTTCCTGGGTCCGGCCTCCCACAGCTTCGCGATCTCGGCGGTCGACTCGTAGAGCCCGGCCTGCAGGCCGGCCAGAAAGGCGGCGCCCAACGCGGTCGTCTCCGGCGACCCGGGGCGTTCGACCGGCAGCTCGAGCAGGTCGGCCAGGAACTGCACCATCCAGTCGTTGGCGACCATCCCCCCGTCCACGCGCAGCGCCGGGGGGCGGACAGCTCCGTCGCGCAGCATCGCCTCCAGCAGGTCGCGGGTCTGGTAGGCCGCGGCCTGGAGGGCGGCCGAAACCAGCTGCTCGACTCCGGCGCCGCGCGTCAGGCCCAGCAGCGCTCCGCGCGCGGCGGGGTCCCAGTGCGGAGCGCCGAGCCCGGTGAAGGCCGGCACCAGGTAGACGCCGTGCTCGGCCCCGGCGGCGCGGGCCAGCCGCTCCGAGTCCCCGGCGCGCTCGAACAGGCCCAGCCCGTCGCGCAGCCACTGGATCGCCGAACCGGCCGCGAAGATGCTGCCCTCCAGCCCGTAGACCGCGCGCCCCTCCAGCCGGTAGGCCACGGTCGCAAGGAGCCGGTGCGAGGAGCGTACGATCTCGGTGCCGCTGTTGGCGATAGCGAAGCAGCCAGTTCCGTAGGTGCTCTTGATCATCCCCGGCTCGAAGCAGGCCTGGCCGATCAGCGCGGCCTGCTGGTCGCCGGCGATGCCCGTTATCGGGATCGCGGCTCCGAGCAGATCGGGGCGTGTCTCGCCGAACCGCGCCGCCGAGTCGAGCACGCGCGGCAGCAGCTCGCGCGGGACGCCGAACAGCTCCAGCAGCTCGTCGTCCCAGCGCTGGGCGCGGATATCGAACAGCGAGGTGCGCGAGGCGTTGCTCGCGTCGGTGGCGTGGCTCTCGCCGCCGCTCAGCCGCCACAGAAGGAAGCTGTCGATCGTGCCGCAGGCCAGCTCGCCGCGCTCGGCGCGGGCGCGGGCGCCCGGGATCTCGTCCAGCATCCAGGCGATCTTGGTCGCGGAGAAGTAGGGGTCGAGCAGCAGCCCGGTGCGCTCCGCGACCAGCTCCTCGGCGCCGCGGGAGGCCAGCTCGGCGCAGCGGTTGGCGGTGCGGCGGTCCTGCCAGACGATCGCCGGCCCGATCGGTCTGCCGCCGACGCGCTCCCAGATCACGGCGGTCTCGCGCTGGTTGGTGATTCCGATCGCGGCCACGTCCCCGGCGGCCAGCCCGGCTTCGGCCAGCGCCGCGCGGCAGACCTCGAGCGTCGTGCTCCAGATCTCGTCGGCGTCGTGCTCGACCCGGCCGTCGGCCGGGAAGTGCTGGGTCAGCTCCAGCTGCGCGACGCCGGCCGCGTTCCCGTCGCGGGCGAAGACGATCGCGCGGGTGCTGGTCGTGCCCTGGTCGATCGCGAGAATGTGCTCGGACATGGCGGTTTCTCCGTGTCGATGCCGGTGGGCGAATCCGTATCCGTGTAGGAATCCTGCGCGTTGTTGGGCTGCTCGCAGGCATGGCGATCCTCGCTCGAGCGGAAGGGGGGCAGCGCCAGCCAGTCGCGGAGTTGGGCGCGGTAGACGTCCACCTCGAGCGCGTCCACCTCTTTCACCAGCGAGTCGATCTCCTGCACCATCTCGGACGCGGTGCGGCGCAGCTTGCGGCAGCTCTTGCCCGTGCAGCGGGTCAGCTCGAGCCGCTCCAGCACCCCGTCGCGCGTCACCGCGCGCCAGGCCAGGCTGATCCGCCGGCCCGAGGGGTGGATCGGATCGCAGTCGACGGCGAAGCCCAGCGGGTTGATTTCCATTAGGCAGCGCAGGCGGTGGACCTCGTTGACGCGCTCCAGCAGCGGCGGCAGCTCCTTCGCCTCGGACAGCGCCGCGGCCAGGGGCGCGGGCGGCTCGCTCGAAAGCGCGTCCTCCCAGCGGGCGACCGCCGGCAGCACCGCCGCGGGGTCTTCTCCCACCTCCCAGTCCGCGACCACGTCGGCCGCGACCGCGCGCGCCGCCGCGGCCGGAGCGTCCCCGATCCGCGCCGAGACCCAATCGCTGAAAGCCTTCCGATCCTCGCGCGCCTCGTCCACGATCGGCCGCACCAGGTCCAGCGGCGGACCGTTCCAGCGAGCCATCCGGACCAGCAGGTCGAGGTCGCAGCGGCCGCGCAGCTCCTCTTCGGGCAACGAGCGCAACAGCTCCCAGTGCGGGAAGACGTCGCCCGGTCTGTCGATCTCGCGCAGGCAGGGATGGATCTCTTCGACGGCCCGCGTCGCCTCCGGCTCGGCGGAGTCGGCGACGGCCGCGGGCGGTAGGCCGGCATCGACCCGGGGAGACGAGCTCGGCTCCGGGGCGGGCGGGGCGCCGCAGCCCCAGACGGCCGCGGCGATCGACACGCAGAATCGCTTCATCTTCGCGCTCCTTCCTCCTGGCGCGGATTCTACCCATTTTTGGGACCGGAGGCGACAGCTCCCACTTGCCGGCGAGGCGCGAGGGGTTCATAAAGATGCGGTGAGCATGGAGTGCCACAGCGAGGCGATGGTGACGGGCGTCCTGCCCGGCGGGCGGGTTCGGGTCAGCGTGCCCCGCAGCGAGGCCTGCCACTCCTGCGCCGCCCGCGGAGCCTGCGAGACGCTGGGCGGTCAGACCCGCGACGTGGAGCTGACCGTGGAGAACCCGATCGGCGCCGAGATCGGAGACTTGGTGCGCCTCAGCCTGCCCGAGAGCGCGGTGGTCCAGGCCTCGGCCGTGCTCTACCTGCTGCCCGCGCTGGGGCTGATCGGCGGGGCCGCCGCGGGCTGGGCCGCGGCCGACTCGTTCGGCTGGCCCGCCGACCCGGCCGCGGTGCTCGGCTGCCTGGCCGGCCTGCTGCTGGGTCTTTTGATGGCGCGATTGCTGGGGAGGGCGGCCGAGCGCCGCAGCGCCTTCGTCCCGCGCCTGACCGCGATAAAGGTGCGCGCCGCACAGCACGGGGCCGAATCGACCGCGACATCTAGATCCGAATGAGCGGTTCGTGCCAGTAATTTCGAGCTTTTCTGGCACAGTTGTGACCGGGGCCGAGCCGCGCTATCTTCCCCGGATACAGGGCTTTGGGGCCCTCTTTCGAGCATCCCCGGGGGGTTGGCATCGCATGTGCAACGATTAGGACCACTTGACGAAAAGCCCGGTCGTCCATGTGCCGAAGCACGGCGGCGACCAACAGGAGGAAACAGATGAGACGCGCGCTCGAAATCGTGTTTCTCGCGGCTGCGGCCTCGACGCTCGCTGCCTGCGGAGACTCCGGGGTCCTGGGCGGAGACAACGAAGCCGGGGGCGGATGGGACGACGCCGCCGGGGACGCGGACGGCGACATGGACGCAGACTCCGACGCGGATTCCGACGCCGACGGCGACTCGGACGTTCCCGAGGAGGAGGAGCAGGTCGACTATCGCATTCCGCAGGGCTCGGGCCGCTATGTCTTCATCGCGGACGAGACCCACGACGCGGTGGTGGTCGTGGACTCCGAGTCGCTGGTGATCGACGTCGCCGAGGTGGGCAGCCATCCCACGCACCTGGTGCCCCTGGCCGACGAGAACGCCGCGGCAGTGATCAACGTGGACTCGGACGACGCCACGGTGGTGCGGGTCGACCAGCCCGGTCAGATCTCCAGCGTGGACCTGGATACCCGGCCCGACACCAACGCCCTGTCGGCCTCCGAGGACGGACGCTACGTGACGGCCTTCTTCGACCCGCTCTTCGCCGAGGAGAGCGGCCCGCCGGGCACCGACCAGGAGATCACGGTGATGCACACCCTCGAGGGATACGAGGCCGCGCATCACCTGACCGTGGGGATGCACCCCAGCCGCGTGGTCTACAACGATGTCGCCACGCGCGCCTTCGTCGTCACCGAGGAGGGGATCAATGTCGTCGACCTGGAGAACCTGGGCGACACGGGTCTGCCCCCGATCGTGACGCTCTTCGACCCGGTCGAGGTCGACTCCGACTCGGTGGAGATCGCGATCGATCCCAACGGCGACTTCGCGGTCGCCCGCCACGAGGGCTCCGAGATCGTGATGGCGGCCCCGCTGGACGGCAGCGGCGATCCGCGCAGCTACGAGCTGGACGCGCCGCCCACGGATCTGGATCTGGCCGAGGACGGCTCGTTCGGCGTGCTGGTGATCCGGTCGCTCGGCGAGGTGGCGCTGTTCGATCTGCCGCTGCCCGCCTCCCCTTCAGAGGATCCGTTCACCTACGTGGATCTGGGCGAGGCGATCTGCGGCTCGGCGACGATCACACCCGACGGCCAGACCGTGCTGCTGCACACCACAGTGGCCGGCGAGGCGGACGACCGCCGCGTGCTGACCGCGATGCGCCGCGACGGAGAAAGTGGCTGGGGGGTCGACCACGCGATGCTGGAGCGCGAGATCCACTCGGTGGCGGCCGGCGCGGACTCTGCCACGGCCGTGGTGATCCACGAGCCGGTCTCCAGCTCCGAGCTGGAGATGCCCTACTCCTACTCGCTGATCAAGCTGGACCAGCTGCAGGTCAAGTTCCAGCAGATACCCGTCGATCCCGGACAGCTGCTGCTGACGCCGGACGGCGACTACGGATTCCTGCTGCTGCGCGACGACAGCCAGGGAATCCGCGACATCGACATCATCGACATGGAGACCTTCATCGTGGACACCCTCGTTCTGGGATCTCCACCCACCGCCGCCGGGTACGCGGCCGAGACCGACAAGGTCTTCGTCGCCCAGGAGCACCCGGCCGGCAGGATGACCTTCATCGGCGTGCACGAAGACACGGTCAAGACCGTGACCGGCTACGCCCTCAACGACGAAATCGACGAATGAGGAGGGGCTGATCATGAAACGCTGCTTGTTGCTGGCCTTCCCGCTCGCCCTGGCGCTGGGCGCCTGCGACAACGAGGGCCTCTACGACGAAATGCCCGATCCGCGCTCCACCCGCGAGCTGAACGACGGCCTGGCCTTCCTCGCGGGCCGGCCCGGGTCGATCCACCACCTGCGGGTCGCGACGGACGGGGTCGAGATGAAACGGCTTTTTGCCGCAGAAGAGGGAGAGACCATCGACTGGATGCGGGTCGGACCGGACGTGAAATCTCCGACGTCGATCTTCGCGCTGACAGTGCCCGCCAGCGATCGCGAGACCAACATCGAGGAGAGCCTGATGCGGATCGAGCCGCAAAACGGGGAGAAGACGCGCTACGCGGTGGGCTCGCTGTTCGGCGGTCTGGCCTTCTCTCCGCAGGGCCGCTGGGCGCTGCTCTACCACGTCGATTCCGACGCCGACCAGACGGGAGACCTCTACAACCCCAACGAGGTCGTGCTGGTCGACCTCTCCCAGCCGCCCAGCGTGGACAACCCGGTCACGCTCTCGGTCGACCTGGCCGGCCGCTCTTTTGCCGACGTGATGTTCGTAGAGCCGATGGAGGTCGGCGGCATCACCCGCCACCTGGCGATCTTCGTCGCCGACGGGATGATCAAGATCCTCGATCTGCGCCAGCCCGGCAGCGGAACCGTCTCGGTCAAGCTGGCCGCGGACGACGACCCGCGCACGATCGTTCCCGAGCAGGTGGTGGCGAGAGGCGAGGACGAGACCCGCGATCCGATGCTGTTCGTCCGCACCGGCGGCACCTCCGAGATCTACGCCATCTCGCTGGTTCCCAGGCCGGACGGTCAGCCCGGCCTGTGGGCCTCGCTCAACCAGTACGACGGCGGCGTCTCTCCCAGCGACATGGAGCTGGTGCAGGACGGCGAGCGGCCGCTGCTGGTGGTCTCCAGCTCCTCGGGCAAGCAGGCGCGGATCATCGACATCGACACGGCCGACAGCGACGTTCTGCACCTCGAGAGCCGCTGCGGCCGGATCCTTGCGCGCGAGTCGGCCGCGGGCCCGGAGCTGGTGCTGTACGGCGTCGGCCAGCCCGCCTGGGTGCACTTCCTGCAGGTGGAGGGGCTGGCGATGGAGAAGGGAGCCAACCTCTCCGAGGAGGCCGTGCCGACCGGGATCGCCTCGGCCGCGCCGCTCGACTCCGAGCGGCTGATGATCTTCGACTACTGGGGCGATCTGCTGCTGTTCGACCTCGAGCCGCGCTCGATGACCAAGATCGCGGTGGGAGACGGCGGCGGCTGGCAGGACGCCAGGCTGCACGGCGATTCGCTCTACCTGGCCGACAGCGCGACCGACCGGCTCGCCGCGCTCGATCTGGAGAGCGGGCACCCCGAGTCGCTGGTCTTCGACGAGCCGATCGAGTCCTTCCACATCGTCGAGGACAGCGAGATGGGGCTGGTGCTGCATCCCGGCGTGACCGGCCGCGCCACGATCTTTCCGCTGGCCGCTCCCAGCCGGGAGACGGCGGCGATGGTCGACGGCTTCTGGCTGGAGGGCTTCGTCGACGAGAAGGAGGTGCCGTGATGCGACGCTTCGCGCTTTGTGGAATCCTTCTGGCCGCCGCGCTGGCCTGGTCCGGCCGGGCCGAGGCCGGGGAGCACTTGGAGCTGGCCGCCGCGTTCGCGCCGATCGTGCTGCAGGACGCGGGCTACGAGGCCTTCTCCGAGCATGATCTGGCCCTGCCGAGGTTCGGCGCCGACGTCCGCTACGAGCTGGCGTCGTTCGCCGAGGGCCTGCGGCTGGTGCCGCTGATCGCCTACCGGGTCGGCCACGACGAGGGAGAGCCGTTCGCTGAGATCGACACGCGGCTGTTCGTCCACGACTTCCTGGTCGGGCTGCGCCTGCGCGGCTGGCTGCTGCCCTGGCTGGGGCTGTTCGTCGAGGCGAGAGGCGGCCTGCTCTACGCCCGGATGCGCGGCGAGGTCGAGGATCTCGGCGGCCCCGGCGTCCGCGAGCGCTACGAGGACGACCTGCTGACCTGGTCGGCGGGCGGCCTGGGCGGAATCGAGGCGCGCATCTCGCCCCGCTGGCTGGCGCGCCGCAACGTGCGTCACTTCGGCTTCGGAGCCGAGATCTCCGCGGGCTACCTGCGGCGCGGAGACACCGAGGTGAGCCCCGAGCTGAAAGGCGGAGACGAGAACTCGCTGCCGCTGGTCCAGACCGCCGAGTGGGGAACGCTCAACCTCTCGGGCTGGACGATCCAGGCCACGGCGGTCTTCAGCTTCCGCTGACCCTGGACCCTCGCGCCACGTATCCCAACCGCGCCGGATTCCGGCCGCCAAAGTCACGAGTATTCGGTCTCCTTGAGAGCTCCGGTCGAGAGCCAGCCGCCGCCGAGCGCTGGAATCCTAGGTTCTGTGTTGACGGGCACGCTGTCTTGCCCTGTCTCTCTTGAGCTATTGTCTTGTTGTATGGAAGGGCAACAGTTGCCCGCTACGGGGTCATGATGAACCAGTACCCACTGATATTCTCGTTCCGACAGTTGATCGCCGGAAACGGGTTCATGGCGGCTGTCGATCTTGTCCCATCCCCACGATCACTCCCAGCTGAGAGGCTGTTCGTCCCAAATTTCG